>JAEUIF010000183.1 GCA_016795185.1 Planctomycetia bacterium
CCCCATCGGACATCGCCATGAACGAACGCCCCGACCCCAACCTGCGCCCGGCTGGCTCCGTGCGCCCCAATGACCTGCCCGCGGCGAGCGGCGAGCGGCGACCGCCTGACTTGCGGCTGCCCCCGACCGACGCCATCGGCCCCACGGATTTCCTGATTCCCAAGCGCGTGAGTGGTTGGTCGCTGGTTTCCTGCTACTTCGGGCTGATCGGCATGCTGTTTCCGCTGTTCGGCTTTTTCTTCGCGCTGATCGGGCTGCCCTGCGGCATCATCGCCCTGTATCAGTGGCGCAAGGCGAGCACCTACGGCAACGTCACCAGCAACATCCGGGCGATCCTCGGCGTCTGCTTCAGCCTGGTGGGACTGCTCTGGGGACTGGCCTGGCTGGCGATCCTCGCACGGTAATGCAAAGTCCAAGGAGTGAGTGCCTGACCGGCGGCAGTACGTCGGGCTTTCCAGCCCGACACGCAGCGCCGGTGAGCCGCGGTGTCGTCGCGCGGGCGCGGCCAGCCTCGGACGCGACCTGTCGGGCTGGAAAGCCCGACGTACTTCAGGCAGCCACTCCCCGGACGCTGCACTAAGCCGATACATCAGGGACCGAAGGACGAGGTTGCCGCGTCTGGCCCGTGGTGTCGCGTGGGGCGGTTGTACGTGCCAGGCAAGGGCGTCTCGCGCCAAATCCGAACTTTACCGGTACTCGGCCCATTGACCGCGCCGCGCTGGGCGTTTATCCTGACAAGTGGTCAGACCGCACGGCCGTTCTGCCACCCGTTGACGGCCGCGCCTGCCTCCGCTTCCACCGGGAAGCGCACCCCCAAGCCTGCACGAATCGCCCGTTCATGCGGAAGGAAGCACGATGATGTCTCCTACCCCCACCCGGCCGAGCGCGCGCGGCGTCTGGCAGCGCTGGGCCAGCCTGGGTTGCGTGCTGCTCGTCGGCGCGGCCCTGTCCGGCGAAGTGCGGCCCGCGGATGCACCCGCGCCCGAGGCCGTCGAGTTCTTCGAGAAGAAGATTCGGCCGGTGCTGATCGAGCAGTGCTATTCCTGCCATTCCATCAACAGCAAGAAGCAGAAGGGCGGCCTGCTGCTCGACAGCAAGCAGGCCATCCTCAAGGGCGGCGACAGCGGCCCGGCCTTGGTGCCCGGCAAGCCCGCCGACAGCCTGCTGCTCAAGGCGATGCAGCACTCGCAGCCCGATCTGAAGATGCCCCCCAAGGCGAAGCTGGCGGACGGCATCCTCGCGGACTTCGAGAAGTGGATTGCCACCGGTGCGGTCGATCCGCGCGACGGCACGGTCAAGAGCACCAAGCGCAACATCGATATCGGCGCGGGCCGCCAATACTGGGCCTTCAAGCCGGTCGCGCCCGCCGCACCGCCGAAGGTGAAAAGCGAGCCGTGGGTCCGCACCGACGTGGACCGCTTCATCCTGGCCGCGCTCGAAGCCAAGAACCTGCTGCCGAATCCGCTGGTCGGCAAGGACAAGCTGATCCGCCGCGCTTACTACGACCTCTGGGGCATTCCGCCGACGCCCGCCGAGATCGACGCCTTCGTGAAGGATGAAGCGCCGGACGCTTACGACCGCCTGCTCGACCGCTTGCTCGCGGGCGACCGCTTTGGCGAACGCTGGGCGCGGCACTGGCTCGATGCGGTGCGTTTCGCCGAGAGCGGCGGCTACGAGTTCGACGGCGACCGGGCCGGGGCCTACTTCTATCGCGACTTCGTCATCAAAGCTTTCAACCAGGACCTGCCGTTCGACGAGTTCATTCGGCTGCAACTGGCCGGCGACCAGCTGCACCCTGGCGAGTTCCTGCCGACCTCGGCGACGGGCTTCATCGTCGCGGGACCGTATCCCGGCCAGACCACCGCGAAGACCTTGCAGATCATTCGCTACGACCACCTCGACGACATGATTTCGACCGTGGGCACGTCGATGCTCGGCCTGTCGCTCGGCTGCGCCCGCTGCCATGAGCACAAGTACGACCCGATCCCGCAGGAAGACTACTATCGCCTGATCGCGGCCTTCAGTCGGACGGATTCAACCGCGGCCAAGCTCGATCCGAAGCCGGAAGTCTATCGCCAGGCAAAGGCAGCCTTCGACCAGGCCCACGCGCCGCTGGTGGCGACACGCGACAAGTTCATCAAGGACGAGCTGGGCGGCCGGATCGCGAAGTGGGCCGAAACCAAGCGCGAATCACCCACCTGGCAAACCCTCGACCTGGTGACTTCCAGCGGCAAGACGCCCGTGCAAAAGCGCGACGACGGTTCGCTGCTCGCGGGCGGCCAGGCCCCGAAGGTCGATGTCTACAGCTTCACCTTCCACACGCAGCAGAAGGGCATCACCGGGCTGCGGCTCGACGCGCTGACCGATCCCTCGCTGCCCAAGAACGGGCCGGGCCGCGCACCCGACGGCAACTTCATCCTGACCGACATCGCGCTGGCAGCCGCGCCGCTGAAGGCCGATGCCAAGACCAAGGCCACGCCGGTCAAGCTCAAGCCGGTGCAGGCCACCCACGAGCAGCAGAGCTACGCCCTGGCCGGCACCGTCGATGCGGACAAGAAATCGGGCTGGGCCGTCGCGCCGGAGATGGGCAAGGACCACGCCGCCGTCTTCGAGACCGAAGGTGAAGTCGGCTTCGACGGCGGTACCGTGCTGACCGTGACGCTGAAGTTCGAGGGCGATCACTTCGCCCTCGGCCGGCCGCGTCTGTCCTTCACGACGGCCCCGCAACCCGCCAAGCTTGAAGGCACGCTGGCCTTGCAACATGCCCAGGAACTGGCCGCCCTGCTGGAACAGGAGAAGGAAGTCACCGACCAGAACCGGGCGCGGTTCGCCCGCTGGTTCCGGCCTCTGGATGCGGAAGTAGACAAGCTCTACAAGGCGGTGGAAGAGCACGCGAAGAAGGAACCGCAGCCGCAACTGGCGACGGTCTTCGTCGCGGCGGAGCGCGGCGGCGGCGATGTGCATTTCCTGGTGCGCGGCGAGGTCGATCGCAAAGGCCCGGTGTCGAAGCCCGGCTACATCCAGGTGCTGATGACCGCCCCGGAGCAGGACCAGCGCTGGCTGAGCGCGGTCACCTCGAAAGGCCCGGTGCATCCGCGCATCGCCCTGGCCCGCTGGATGACCGACACCGAGCAGGGGGCGGGCCATCTGCTGGCGCGCGTCATCGTCAACCGTCTCTGGCAGCATCACATGGGCAAGGGCATCGTCGCCACGCCCAACGATTTCGGCGTGCAGGGCGAACCGCCAACGCACCCCGAACTGCTCGACTACCTGGCTGGCGAACTCATCAAGAACGGCTGGAAGCTGAAGCCGCTGCACAAGCTCATCATGCGCAGTGCGGTTTATCAGCAGACCGGCGACGCCAGCGACGCGAACCTGAAGGCCGACCCGGCGAACAAGCTCTGGTGGCGCAGGCCCGCCCGCCGGCTCGAAGCCGAAGCGATTCGCGACGGCCTGCTGGCCGTCAGCGGCGCGCTCGATGTCACGATGTACGGCCCCGGCACCCTGGACGAGAACAGCCTGCGCCGCAGCGTCTACCTCACGGTGAAGCGCAGCAAGCTGGTGCCGATGATGCAAATGTTCGACGCCCCGGAAGCGATCCAGAGCATCGGTGTCCGGTCCACGACCACGGTAGCGACACAGGCCCTGGCGATGATGAACTCACCGTTCGTCCGCAAGCGTGCCGAGCAACTCGCCGCACGCATCCGACCGAAGGATGCGGCCGGTTTGCCGCAAGCGGTGGACGATGCGTATCTGACGGCAGTGGGCCGCCGCGCCACGACCGCCGAACGCGACCGCATGGTGAGCTTCATCAATCAACAGATTGAAAGCAACAAGAACCCGAAGGCGCTCGACCTGGCCCTGGCGGACGTCTGTCAGGTGCTGCTGTGCTCGAATGAGTTCGTGTACATCGACTAATTCTACGTAGGTCAGGCTTTCCAGCCTGACACGAACCCGGTGGCGGCTTGCCACGCTTCGGTAAGTGGGCCTGTCTTGTACGTCGGGCTTTCCAGCCCGACACGAACCCGGCGGCGGCTCGCCACTGAGTTGCACCGGAAAGCCGGGCTTTCAAGCATCGATAAAACCGCAAGCCGCACCGGGTTCGTGCCGGGCTGGAAAGCCCGACGTACAAGACCTGCGGGGCTGGAAAGCCCGACGTACTATTCGCCCACCGTGGCCAGGATGGTTGTCATGGCAGAATACTATCGCCGGCACTTGCCGCACCAGGTGCCCAAGGGGTTCCCCATATTCGTGACCTGGAATCTCAAGGGATCGCTGCCTCGGTACGTCCAGGAGGAACTGCAAGCGGAGCGCAAGCGACTCGAAAGCCAGTCCCCCAAGTTCGATGAACCTGCCGTGGACCGAAAAGCACGACTCGACAGAGTCTTCTTCCACCGGCGTGATTCCTATTTGGATGGTGCAACCCAAGGGCCACGGTACTTGAGCGACCCTCGCGCTGCCGAGATTGTGGCTGACTCAATCCTTTTTGGCACGCCCGAAAGGTATGATTTGTATGCATATGTTGTCATGGCCAACCATGTACATCTGCTGCTGACGCCGCATTGGGACCTCAACCGTATCACCAAAGGCATCAAGGGGTTCACGGCCAATCAGATCAACCGTTTGCAAGACGCGCGCGGCAGAGTGCTTTGGCAGGACGAGTCATACGACCACTGGGTACGCGACGAGGAAGAACTGTATCGCGTTATCGAGTACATCGAAAATAACCCTGTCGCAGCCGGTTTGTGCGGGCACCCGGAGGAGTGGATTTGGTCCTCAGCGGCAAAGCGACGATTTTGGCCATTCGGCCAGCCGCATCGGCCGAGAGTGGATGTCGGGCTTTCCAGCCCGACATGAACCCGGTTGCTGCGCACCGTTCGGGTTCAAGAATTTGACTTGCAAAGATTGCTAGATCGAGAAGTTGCCACAGGGTTCGTGTCGGGCTGGAAAGCCCGACGTACAAGACAGGCCGCGAAACGGCAAAGGACCATTGTCATGTTCAACCCCCTCGACTCCGCCGCTCCGTTCTACTCGCGCCGCTCGTTCCTGCGGCACGCCGGCCTCGGCTGCGGTTCGCTGGCCCTGGCGTCGCTGATGCACCAGGAAGGGCTGGCCGCGCCCGAGGCAGTCAACCCGCTGGCGCCCAAGCAGCCGCACTTCGCGCCCAAGTGCAAGTCGGTCATCTGGCTGTTCATGACCGGCGCGCCCTCGCAGGTCGATACCTTCGACTACAAGCCGGAACTCCAGAAGCGCGACGGCCAGACGCTCTCCGGGGCCGACCCGAAGACCGGCTTCTTCACGACCAGCGGCAAGTGCCTGCGCTCACCGTTCAACTGGGCGCAGCACGGCAAATCGGGCACCTGGGTTTCGGACATCCTGCCGCACACGGCGAAGCACGTCGATGACATGGCCTTCCTCTATTCGTGCCATGTGAAGGCCAACAACCACGCACCGGCCTCGATGGAACTGTCCTGCGGCATGGCCAAGCCGGGCTACCCGAGCATGGGGGCCTGGATCACCTACGGCCTGGGCACCGTCAATCAGAACCTGCCGGCCTTCGTGGTCATGCACGAAACCAAGCCGCGCGGCGAGGATGGCATCTGGTCGCCGGGCTTTCTGCCCAAGAACTATCAGCCGCTGCTGCTGGATGCTCGCACCAAGGAGTCCATCGCCAACCTGGCACGCGGCGCGGGCCAGAGCGACGCCCAGCAACGCGCCCAGCTCGACCTGCTGAAGCTGGTCAACCAGGACCATCAGCAGTCGCGTCCCCTGGAAGGCGACCTGGCGGCTCGCATTCAATCGTTTGAGCTGGCCTACCGCATGCAGATGGCGGCCCCGGAAGCCCTCGACATCCGCATGGAGCCCGAACCGATTCAGCGGCTCTACGGCCTGGACGACAAGGACTGTTCCACTTTCGGCCGGCAGTGCCTGCTGGCCCGGCGGCTGGTCGAACGCGGCGTGCGCTTCGTGCAGATTTTCGCCGGGCGCGGCGTCGGCGGCGACGGCAGCGTCGCGGATGTGCCCTGGGACGGTCACGACAACATCGAAACCAATCACCGCAGTTGCGGCAAGGCCGTCGATCAGCCGACCGCCGGCTTGCTTGCCGACCTGAAGCAACGCGGTCTGCTCGACTCGACGCTCGTCATTTGCAGCGGAGAGTTCGGCCGCACTTCGGATTCGCAAGGCTCGAAGGGCCGCGACCACAACCCGCACGCGTTTACGATGTGGCTGGCCGGCGGCGGCGTGAAGGGCGGCGTCCACCACGGCAAGACGGATGAGTTCGGCTACAAGGCGGTGGAGGATCGCGTCAGCGTCTACGACATTCAAGCCACGGTGCTGCACCTGCTCGGCCTGGACCACACGAAACTGACCTATCGTTTCAACGCCCGCGACTTCCGCCTGACCGATGTGCATGGCCATGTCATCAACGAGATCCT
>JAEUIF010000204.1 GCA_016795185.1 Planctomycetia bacterium
TAGACGCGGTCGTGGAACTGCTCGGTTTCATCCGACAATCGAAGCGCGGCGTCTGCACGATGCGCGAGCGCCAGCGCGACGCGGCTTGAGCACGGCCGCCTACGTTGTCATCGACCTGCCCTCACGCGCGACCTTCCGCGCTCTTCCCCTTGACGCCTGTCTTGCACGCCTTATCATAAGCGTTTTCCTCTTTTTCTGCCGACAGGACCGAAAGCGCTATGGCTACTTACATGGCCAAGAAGGAAAAGGTGACGCCGCGCTGGTTCGTCATCGACGCCGCCGACCAGGTGGTGGGACGGCTGGCGGTGCAGATCGCCACTATCATTCGCGGCAAGCACCGGCCGGAATATACCCCGCACGTCGATACGGGCGATTTCGTCGTCGTCATCAATGCCGAGAAGGTGAAGTTCACCGGCAACAAGAAGTGGGACTCGCAGACCTACTCGGCCTACAGCCATTATCCCGGCGGGCTGCGGACCGTCACCGCCCGGCAAATGCTCGAAAAGCACCCGGAACGCATCCTGATCGAAGCCGTCCGCCGCATGGTGCCGCGCAATCCGCTCGGCCGGCAGCAGATGAAGAAGCTGAAGGTCTACGCCGGGTCGAAGCACGACCATCAGGCGCAGCAGCCCGTCGAGTTCAAGCTGGAAAAGTAACCATCCACCCCGGCCCGATTTATTGAAGGATCGGGCCGCCAGAGGAGCGCTCCTAACGTGGCGGACCCCAAGAACAAGAAAGTATTCCACCTCGGCACCGGCCGGCGCAAGACCTCCGTGGCGCGCGTGCGGTTGAGCGAGGGCACTGGCAAGATCGCAATCAACGGACGCGAACTGAACGACTACTTCACCGAGGAGCGCGACCGCTACCTCGTGGTTGCGCCGCTGCAATTGACCGAAATGCGCGACCGCCTGGACCTGAAGGTACTGGTACAGGGCGGCGGCTACACCGGCCAGGCCGGCGCCATCTGCCAGGGTTTGGCGCGAGCCTTGCTCGAGATGTTCGAGCCGAAGGGCTCCACGCCGGCTGCGCCTCCCGCCGAAGGAACCGACAACCAGCAGGCGGCCGCTGCTCCCACCGGGCCCGGCGGCATGGCCAAGAAGTTGCGCGACTCCGGCTTCCTCACCCGCGACAGCCGCATGAAGGAACGCAAGAAGTACGGTCTGAAGGGCGCTCGCAAGGCGTTCCAGTTCTCCAAGCGTTGATCGCTTCCACCAGATCGAAATAGATGCAGGGCCAGGCCATTCGGTCTGGCCCTATGTCTTTGGGCCAACGATGCGAAGCTGCAAGCAGCTCGCGTCGTTTTTTTTCGTTTTTTTCCCTCGCGGCTGCATCAGTATGGACAGAACGATCCATGCTGCCGGGAGGAGCGAGTTCATGGCCAGCATTTCGTTGCAGGGCGTCTTGCGACAGGTCCGCGATCTGGCAGGGGCGCGTCCCCAGTCGGAACAGTCCGACGGACAGCTGCTGGACCGCTTTCTGATCCAGCACGATCAGGCGGCGTTTGAAGCCCTCGTGCTAAGGCACGGCCCGATGGTCCAGCGCTTGTGTCGACGCATCCTGGGCGACGTCCACGCCGCCGAGGATGCCTTCCAGGCCGCATTCCTGGTGCTGGCGCGCAAAGCACCGTCGATCCGCCGTCGCGGTTCGGTTGGCGGCTGGTTGTATCGAGTGGCCTATCACGCAGCCGTGCGGGCGAAAACCCAGACTGGTCGCCGACAGCAGCGCGAACGGGAGGCCGCCGCCATGCAACCCACCACGGACAGTACGCCCTCGGATGCGCGGGAAACCGTTGCTCTGGTCGAAGAGCAGCTGTCACGGTTGCCCGAAAAGTACCGCTCCCCTCTGGTACTCTGCTACCTGGAAGGCAAGTCCCAGGTCGAGGCCGCGGAGCAGCTGGGCTGCCCGACGACCTCGCTGGCCAGCCGACTGGTGCGCGGCCGCGAATTGCTACGGGGCGGTCTGGCCAAGCGCGGCTTGGTGCTTTCGGCGGCTGGCACGACGGCACTGCTCACAGCGCAGGTCGCGTCGGCGAGTGTGTCGGCGGACCTGGCTGCACAGACTGCCCGCGCCGTGATGGTAGGTACGCCAGCGGCGGGGCTGTCCGAGACGGCGCTGCTGCTCGCGGACGGCGTTCTACAAACAATGGCGGTGGGTCGGCGCGCCATCGTCCTGCTGACGCTGCTCGCTTGCGGCACACTCGGACTGGCCGCTGGAGTGGGCGTGCATCAGGCCATCGCTCCAGTTCCGGGCGAACAGGAAGCCATGTCCTGGGAAGGCATCCTGGCCGAACCACTCGATGCCGAAGCTCTGACATTGTTCATCGACGAGCAGGGCCGCATCGCGACGCCGGGCCGCCCTGAACCACTGGCCGAGCCAGCGGAAGTGAGGAAATTCCTCGCCGAACGCTATGAGGAGTTGGAGCAACGGGCGCTCGTCCGTCAGCAGTCGCGCACCGACGTTCGCCTGGCCGTCCAGGTGCGGGCGCATCCGGAAACGCCCCATCCCACCGTCCTTGGTTTACTCCGGGAATGCCATGCTGCGGGCTTTCGCTCGCTCCAGCTGCCTGCCATCCCCTGTGCGATCGATCTGTCTCACGGTGACGCGGGTACGCCACGGCTGCGCATTCACGCCGATTTGGCGGGCCTGCCGACCTCGTTCATCCTGCGCGACGCCGAGCGCGGCGAAACGGTGCTGCCGCAGTTCGATCAACTCCAGCAACATGTCCAACGCGCGAAAGGCGACGGCGCGCCAGGGGAACGGTTTCAATCGATGCAACTGTGGAGCCCACAACCGCTGCCGTTTGGGCGGTACGTCGCGGTGGCGAACGCGGTCGTGCAAGCCGGCGTCACGCGCTTGCACCTGGGGCCGACTTCGCTGGCGGAAGTAAGGGACCGTGCCGCGCCCGCACCGGCCTGGGACCAGGAACCGCCGCAACGCCGGCCGCACGGCGCGGATGAGGCGGGCCGCAAGGCCGCGCTGACAGCGGGTTACGACTGGCTCGCGCAGCATCAGTCGGTGGACGGCAGCTGGTCGCTGGAAGCCTTCCACCTGGCCGGTAAGTGCAGCTGCACGGGACCGGGTGGTTCACCCGAAAGTGCCGCAGGAGCGAGCCGCAAATTCGATGTTTGCGGGACGGCGTTCGGGCTCCTGCCCTTGCTGCGGGGTGGGTTTTCGCACCAGGGCGACGGCCGCCATGCCCGCACGCTGGAGCGTGGTTTGAAGTACCTGCTCGCCAGCCAGGCCAAGGACGGCAGCTTCAATCCGGACATGTACCAGAACGGCCTGGCGGCGCTCGCCCTGTGCGAAGCTTACAGCCGCAGCCGGGACGCCAACCTGCGGCCAGCGGCGCAACTGGCGGTCGATTTCATCGTGGACGCGCAGCACGAAGCAGGCGGCTGGCGGTACAAACCCCGCATGGCGGGCGACCTGTCCATCACCGGCTGGCAGGTGCAGGTGTTAGGCATCGCCTACGGAGCCGGCTTGAAGGTGCCGGATGAGACGGTCCGCAAGGCAAACCTGTTTCTCGATTCCGTCCACGCCACCGACGGCAGCGGCTACGGTTACACGGGGCCGACGCCAACCCCCACGATGACCGCGAGCGGTTTGGCCTGCCGTTCCTGGCTGGCTGGCGAACCGATCGCACAACCGGGCTGGTCCTTGGCCGTGGATTTTCTGCGGACCCTCGCTCCGGATGCCAGAGTTCGGAACGGCTATCACTACTACCACGCCACGCTGGCGATGAACCAGGACGCCGCCGCCGCTCCACGGTGGAACCCCGCCATGAACCGCCGGCTGATCGAGGACCAGGACTGGGGCGGCGACAAGCAACGGCCCCACCAGCACGGCAGCTGGTCTCCGGCCGGCGACAGCTGGGGCAGCATTCTGGGGCGCGTCGGGCAAACGTCGCTGGCGTTGCTGACGTTGCAAGCGACTGAAACGCCAACCATCGCCGGTAGACCCGAACCGCGCACGGCCCGCGAAGTGGCCGACCTCTGGGACGAACTGAAAACCGCCAACGGCCTCCGCGGCCCGGAAGTGGTTCGGCAGCTGATACTCGCTCCGGAGCAGTCGTTGCCGTTGTTGCGCGAACGATTGCAGCCGGTCGCCGTGGTCGATGGCAAGCTGGCGCAGCGTTGGCTCACGGACCTCGACAGCGATTACTTCGCCGTGCGGCACAAGGCCGAGGAAGAGCTGGAAAAGTTCGGCGAAGGCATTATCCCCACGCTGCGCGCGGAACTGGGGTACAAGCCGAGCCTGGAGAAATCGCGTCGCATCGAGCGCGTGCTGGAGCGGTTTCTCCCGCCACGAGCAACCCCCGCCCAGGTGCAAATCGTGCGGGGGGTGCGCGTCCTCGAGCACCTGGGCACGCCGGACGCACGTCAGCACCTGCAAGCGCTTTCCCAGGGCGCGGCGGGGGCGTTCCTGACGCGCGAAGCCAAGCTCACGTTGGACCGCTTGGCGAAACGCAACTGAACCGCCTGAGGCTTTGCAGGTCAAACCTGGATTAACTTCCACCGTCCACTGGCGAAGCGATAGAGGAAGAAGCCGCCGCGCACCACCAGGTCGGCACACATGGCCAGCCAGGCTCCGTAGAGGCCCAGCGAGGCCGTCAGCCAGTAGGCGAGCGGGATGCGCACACCTAGAAAGCCAACCCAGGTGAACAGGACCGGCACGCGCGTATCGCCCGCGCCGCGCAGTGCCGACGTGAAGATGATGCAACTCGCCAGCGCCGGCATGACAAACGCCACCAGGCGCAGCACTGGCACCCCGACTGCGATCACCGGGCGCTGCTCGGGTCGCGGACAGAACAGGTAGAACATCTCCGGCGCGAAGACATAAAAGACCGCCGCCATCGCACACATCACGCCGCAACCAAGGCCGAACGCCGTCCAACCACTGCGGCTGGCTTGCTCCGGCCGCCGCGCGCCCAGGTACTGGCCGACGAGCGTCATCGCCGCCACCCCGAACGCGCCGCCCGACAAATATGCCATGCTCTCCCAGCGCAGCGCGATGCCGTGCGCCGTGCTCGCCTCGTCGCCGAGTTGGTTGACGATGCCGAGGAACCAGAGGTGGCCGGTTGCCACGGACAGGCTGTCAAAGCCCGCCGGTAAGCCGACGCGCAGCAGCCGACGTTGCCAACCGGCATCGGGGACGAGCCAGCGCGCTTCCAGGCGCAATCGGGCGCGGCCGTGCGCCAGGATGCCGAGCACGGCCAGGCAGCCGAGGGCATGGCTGACGGCCGTCCCCCAGGCAATGCCGGCGAAGCCCAGTCCCGGCACGGGGCCGATACCGTGGTAGAAACCCCAGGCGAGCGGCAGGTTCAGCAGGGCCACGCCGCCCAGCACCAGCAGGCCGGTGCGCGTATCGCCCGCGCCGACCAGGCTCGCGATGCCCGCCTGTTCGACCATCTGGAAGACCAGCAGCAGCAGCAGCGGCCGAAGATAGTCCGCCGCAAACTGCGCGGCATCGCCGCGCAGCTGGAGCCAGCGGATGATGGTATCCAGGCCGAGCAAGCCCACCACCGTGCCCGCCAGGCCCACGAACACTCCCAGCACCACGGCCTGGTTGGCGGCGCGATTCGCCTGGTCGCGCTCGCCCGCGCCGATGCAGCGGCTCACCAGCGCCGTGCCGCCGACGCTGACCATCACGGCGTAGCTGCTGATGAACCAGGCCAGGTAGTTAGCCGTCGTTTGCGCAGCCTGGTACGCCACCTGCCGGGCCATGATCTGGCGCGCTACCTGATACGGTGCTTCCGCGCTCCAAACCGCCGCGGTGCCGCCCGCGAGCGACTCCTGCCCCAGCGACCCGACCGCCAGCA
>JAEUIF010000255.1 GCA_016795185.1 Planctomycetia bacterium
CAACTGGCTGATCGGACTTTGCCTCCTCGTGGTGACACTGGGGCTGAGCTTTACCGGTTACCTGCTCCCCTGGGACCAGCTGGCGTTCTGGGCCGCCACGATTGGCGCTAACATCGCCGCCTCACCGCGCGAGCTGACCGACGCTCTCGGCATCACGGCCTGGTTCGATCCGGGCGGCCTTTCCAAGGAACTGCTGCTCGGGGCGGACTACGTCGGCCAGCCAGCCTTGACCCGCTTCTACCTGCTGCACGTCATGGTGCTGCCAATCTTACTGGTCTGGCTGATCGCCGTGCATTTCTGGCGGATTCGCAAGGACGGCGGGCTGGCCCGGCCCTCGGACGACGAATTGCAGAGCGCGGGGCTGCTGCCGGCCGCGGGACCGGACAACCTCAACGGCCAGGCGTTCCCGCGCGGCCCGGCCAAGACCTACGGTCTCATGGCGCTGGTCCGCGGCAAGACGCCGCCGGTCGGCCGGGGACCGGAAAACACCGTGCCGACCTACCCCCGAGCGCTCCGCGCCGAGATGGCGGTCGCCATGGTGATCGTGGCCATCTGTCTGGTGCTGGCGTTCTTCTGGGATGCGCCGCTCAAGGAGCGGGCCAATCCCCTGGTGCCGGAGAATCCCGCCAAGGCCCCGTGGTACTTTCTTGGCCTGCAAGAACTGGTCAGCCACTCGGCCTTCATGGGAGGCGTATTCTTGCCAGCCCTGGTCATTTTGGGGCTGGCGCTCATTCCCTTCCTCGACCGCGACCCGGAGCCGGGCGGCGTCTGGTTCAGCGGCACCCGGGGACGCAAAGTCTTCTGGTGGTCGGTGGCGTTCAGCAGCGCGGTGGTGATCGCATTGGAGACGTTGACCATCTCGTGCGGCTGGCTGCGTACCTGGTTCCCGGACATCCCTCAGCTGTGGATCATCCTCATCAACCCAGGCACCGTGTTGGCCGTGATCTTCGCCGCCTGGTCGCAGTTCATTCTGCGGCGGACCAACTCGACCCGGCAATCGGCCATCGCCCTGTTTACTTGTATCCTGGTAGGGTTCGTGATCCTGACGTACATCGCCACTGTCCATCGCGGACCGAACTGGGACTTCTACTGGAGTGAGAGCCAATGGCCAGCTCACTGAGCGACACGAAACAGACCGGAGGGTCGGCCCGGCCTCTGACGGGCCGACGGACCAAGATCGTACTGCTGACGGCCAGCGGCGTGACTCTCGGTTTCCTGATCGCCGCCATGTACCGCGAGAATTTCCAGAGCCAATGGCGGCAGGTCCAGCGCGAATATCGGCACATGCTGCTCCAGGCCCCGGACGAGAGGCAGCGCCAGCTCGGCCAGGCGTTTCCGATCGAACTGCGGCAGATCGACTTGCCCCTTCTCGGCACCACCGACCGCTGCGTCACCTGCCATGTCGGGCTTGACAATCCGGCAATGGCCGATGCTCCCTTGCCCTGGCGCGTCCACTCCGGGGATTTCCTGAAGCACCATCCGGTGGAGAAGTACGGTTGCACCATCTGCCACCACGGCCAAGGCCTGGCCACCAACTTCCGTGAGGCCACCGCCACCGACGTCTTCTGGGATTACCCGCTGCTGCCGGTCCGGCTGACCGAGGCGAGCTGCGGTGCTTGCCATGCCGCGGATTCCCCGCTGATGGCCAAGCACGCGCCTCGCCTCGCGCGGGGCCACCAGCTCTTCCTCGACCGCGGTTGCCAGAGCTGCCACAAGCTCGGCGGCGTCGGCGGGCAACTCGGCCCGGCCCTCGACGGCGAAGGGCTGAAGATCAAGCACCAGCTGCCGATGGGCCATGTCAAGGGGGAGCACACGCTCGCCAACTGGCTCCAGCAGCACTTCGAGAACCCGCAGCTGGTGGTGGCGAACAGCCAGATGCGGCCGCCGCGGCTGTCAGCAGCCGAGAACGAGGCATTGACCATCTACATGCTCAGCCTGCGGGGCCGCGATTTGCCGCAGAACTACATCCCCGCTGACCGCGTGGCCGCCTGGCACGCCGAGCTGCATCAGAAAGTGAAGGATCCAGTTGTTCTCTACAACCGCTTCTGCGTCAGTTGCCACGGCGACGGCACCTTTGGCCAGTGGGACAAGTTCTTCCTGCGCTTCAACCCGGCCATCCGAGGTCCCGGCCTCCGCGCCATGGCGGACAAGGAATACTTCCGCGCCGCCGTTGAGCAAGGGCGGCCCGGCACCTTGATGCCCGCTTGGGGCAAGAATGCCGGCGGCCTGACGCCCGAGCAGGTGACCGCCCTGGTCGATTACCTGGCAGCCGGCGACCAGCGGCCTGCCCAGCCGCTCCGGCCGATGCTGGAAACGCTGTCCGGCGGCAAGCCGGAGCGTGGCGGCGAGCTGTTCACGCAGCATTGCAGCGCCTGCCATGCCGCCGGCAAGGTCGCCCCCAACCTGGCCAACCCGGTATTCCAGAAGACCGCCAGCAACACGTTCATCGTCCGGACCATCGTCAACGGCCGGGCTGACACCGCCATGCCCGCCTTCCAGCGCGACGGTTGTGCCAGTTTGACCGACGACGAAATCCGCGATCTGCTCAGTTACATCCGCTCGCTGGAGAAGAAACCTTGACTCTGAAATGGGAGGAGACAGTCATGATCGCAACCCAAAGCATCCCGTCCGCGTTTGCTGCCGACCACGACCGGCTCGACGAGCTGTTCGTCAACTTCCGCACGTGCAAGCGAACCGACTACGCCAGGGCGAAGGAGTTCTTCAAGGAGTTCAAGTTCGGCCTGCAACGGCACATCGTCTGGGAAGAGAGCATCCTGTTCCCTCGCTTCGAGCACAAGACCGGCATGGTGAAGCATGGCCCCACCGAAGTCATGCGTCTGGAGCATCGCATCATCGCCGACCGGCTGGAGGAGGTTCACCAGTTCGTTCAAAGACAGGACCCGAACAGCGATCATGAAGAACGGCTCCTGCTGGAGTCGCTCTCCGAGCACAACCAGAAGGAGGAGCATGTGCTCTACCCCGCACTCGACCGTCTGCTCAGCGACGAGGAAAAGGCGGACGTGTTCACAGAGATGGAGCAGACGCCGGAATCGGCCTACAAGGTCTGCTGCGGCCGGCACGAGTGATACCGTGAACCGGGAGCGTGAGCGACTGGAGTCGCCGATCGCTGACGCTCCGGACTCGCCTCGGAGTTTGAAGCATGAATGACTCGACACCCATTTCCCGGCGCGGTTTCCTGGGCCTGGTGAGCAGCGGCGGCACGGCGGCCCTGCTGGCGAGCCTGCCCGGGTGCGCCCGCAAGCCGGCTGTTGCGCCCGGCCTCCTCGAAACCACTGAGTTCGACCCTCTCGACATCTATCCCTTCCGTGGTTGGGAGTCGCTCTATCGCGAGCAGTTCAAGTGGGACAAGGTCGTTCGTTCCACACACTCAGCCAACTGCACCGGCAGCTGCTCGTGGATGGTCTACGTCAAGGACGGGGTCATGGTCCGCGAGGAGCAGGCGTCGGACTACCCGCGCATCAACGCCGACCTCCCCGACTACAACCCGCGCGGCTGCCAGAAGGGAGCCTGCTTCGTCGAGTACGTTTACGGTGCCCAGCGGCTCAAGTATCCGCTCATCCGCAAGGGGCTGCGCGCAGGAAAACCGGTCGAGCGTGGCAGCGGCCAGTGGGAGCGCGTCAGCTGGGACGAGGCGCTGGACTACATCGCCGACAAGTTGCTGACCAATATCTACCTGCACGGCCCGGACACCAACACGTTCTTCTCCGTCATCCCGGCCATGAGCCCGGTCAGCTTCGCCGCCGGCTCCCGGCTCTGCCACCAGATCGGCGGCGTCTTTTGCAGCTTTTATGACTGGTACTGCGACCTGCCTCCCGGCGAGCCGATCACCTGGGGCGTGCAGACCGAGGCTTGCGAGTGCGCTGACTGGTTCAACGCCAAGTACATCGTCCTCTGGGGTGCCAACATTGTCCAGACCCGCATCCCGGACGCCCACTTCGCCTTCGAGGCCCGCTACCACGGCGCGAAGATCTGCGCCATCAGCCCCGATTTCAACAGTTCCTGTGTCCACGCCGACCATTTCCTCCAGATCCAACCCGGCACTGACGCGCTGCTGGCCATGGGCCTGGCGAAGCTCCTCGTCGACCAGGGCTGGATCAACCGACCCTACATCCTGGAGCAGACCGACCTGCCGCTGCTGGTCCGCAAGGACACCGGCAAATATCTGCGTGAATCGGACTTCAAGGCCGGCGGCGACGCGGAGGTCTTCTACCTCTGGGACCAGAAGACGAAACGTCTCGTGACCGCGCCCGGCAGCATGGGATTGGTGAAGAAGGAGAAAGAGAAGGCGTCGATCAAGCTCGACGGCATCGAGCCAGCGCTGGAAGGATCGTTCACCGTCGTGCTGGTGGACGGCGCCAAGGTCGAGGTCACCACCGTCTTTGAGAAGCTCAAGGAAGAGC
>JAEUIF010000304.1 GCA_016795185.1 Planctomycetia bacterium
GCGATTCAGCGCTGTCGCCCGGCTTGACGTTCTTCAACCAGTCCAGGGCACGCTGTCGGGCCTGGCGGTGCGACACTTCCGGGTTCTCCAGCGACGACAGCGCCAGCACGGCCCACATGACGGTGGCGGCCTGCGTTTCCACGGCCGGTCGCCGCGCCGCAGGCAGTTGCCCACCGGGCTTCCAGGTGCCGTCGGCCGCTTGTCTTTTCACGATCTCGTTGGCCAGCGCTCGTCGGGTCGCTTGCGCCTTGTCGTCCGCTGTGCCTCGCGCGTAGCCGCCCATCAGTACCAGCTGGACCATCGTATCCAGTCCGCCATCCGCGCCCTTGCCATCCTTCGCTCCGTGCGCCAGCGCCCAGGCGTTCCAGCCGTTGAGCTTGCCGGCATCGATGGTGATGCCCGCCCGGTGCGCCTCCTGGAACCCCCAGATCATGAAGGTGACCTTGTGGCACGACAGGCACTTGCGCTCCTCCATCCACGACACGCCGCCTTGTTCCAAATACGGCAGGCTTCGCTCGATCGCCTGGCGCACCTGCATGGCATCGGCCGGCTTGCCTGCGGACGTGGCGGCATCGGCGGCCACCGTCAGGCACAGCAGGGAGAAACTGGCAACGAGCATCGGCGGCTCCTTGGCGAGGTGGCAAGTTTGTCTGCCATACCTAACGTTGGGGCGTTACACCCAAGCTCACACAGGCAACCACGCATGGCCGACCACACCGTACCAAGAAAAATCGGTTGAGCGAGGACAATCAAAAACCCCAATGTTTTGCCACTCCGTGCCAAAATGTTCATTTTGTGCCGGCTGCCCTTGATCCACCGCACCTCGGTTTGGCAGACTTGGTGGGAGGCACGACTCTCTTGGCCGATCATGCCCGAAGCAGGCGAATTCCGTGGGTTGGTACATCGCCAGCGAGCGGCCGGGTTTATCCCGGCGGTGTCCACACGGCGGGGATGAACCCCGCCGCTCGCTGACGAAGCAACATCGATTCAAGTCCGATTCCTTAGTTGAGATCGAACACCAGCACGTCCGCCGGCTCGACGCCGCGGATCGTCAGTGCAGCTGGAGCCGTCAACATCGCCCCATCGCCTGCGGTCAGGTCGGTGCCATTGACCGCCGCCTGCCCGCGCAGCACCTGCACCCAGGCGTGCCGGCCCGGTTGCAACTCGTGCGAAACTTCCTCGCCCGGCTGCAACGACGAGCGATAGAGCGACGCATCTTGATGGATCGTCAGCGAACCGTCGCGGCCATCGGGCGACGCCACCAGGCGCAACTGACCCTGCATCTCGTCGTCGGCGAACTGCTTTTGCTCGTAGCCCGGCGTCAGGCCGTGGCGCTCCGGCAGCAGCCAGATTTGATACAGGTGGACCGGCTCCGTGGCCGACGGGTTGAACTCGCTGTGCAGAATGCCCGTGCCGGCGCTCATGCGTTGCAGTTCGCCCGGTCGGATCAGCGAGCCGTTGCCCAGGCTGTCCTGGTGCTTCAGCGTCCCTTCGAGCACGAAGGTGATGATCTCCATGTCGCGGTGCGGGTGCATGCCGAACCCCATGCCGGGCTGCACCCAGTCCTCGTTCATCACCCGCAAGGTGCGGAAGCTCACGTGGGCAGGGTCGTAGTAGTCCCCAAACGAAAACGTATGGTGCGTCCGCAGCCAGCCGTGGTCGAAATGGCCGCGCTCGCCCGCTCGTCGTACCTGGATCATGATGGACCTCCAATAGTTTCAATGACAATAATTGACAGGTAAACTATATGGTGAAATAAAAAGCGCCCCGTCACGTCTCGTCCGTCGTCAAGGGCTGCCGCGCCTTCTCCAACAGACGGTTCAGTTCTTTCAACTCGGCGGACGACAGATGCCCCAGCAGTTGGTGGTGCAGCTGCGCGACAGGCTCATCCAGTTCCGCCAGCAGCTGGCTGGCCGCTTCCGTGATGCTCACGTAAATCACTCGCCGATCCTCGTCGCAGCGCTGGCGAGCCACCAGTCCGGCCCGCTCCAGCCGGTCAATCAGCCCGGTGATGCCCGGCACCTGCGTCAGCAGTCGGCCCGCGATCTCCAGGATGGGCAGCCGTTTTCCTTCGCCGCGCAGGATGCGCAGGATGTTGTACTGGGCCGGAAACAGGCCGTGCCGCCGGAACAGCCGGGCGAACTCCAACTGCACGCGGTCGCCGGTGCGCAACAGGTTCAGCACCGCTTCTTGCTCCAGCGACTCGAACGGCTGCTTTTTCTTGAGTTCACGCTGCAAGGCCATCGCTTAGTCCTCGATCTGCATATAATTTACACGTAAACTATATAAAAGTCAAGTAGTTTTTCGGCGGTCCCCCCGAGCTTCCGGCGGTACTATTGCCCGTGCGACTCAACGCATGATTGAGGGACTTGTTGCGCAATCGGCTGTCTTTCAGGGTGCCATGCCCACGGCTTTGCGTGGGCATGGGAAGCCTGCGTGTTCTCCATGCCCACGCAAAG
>JAEUIF010000319.1 GCA_016795185.1 Planctomycetia bacterium
CGCGCCTCCCTCCGATAGACTCATCACCAATTCCTTGCTCTCCGATGTGCCTCCTGGAGTCCGACCAATGATGAACCGACGCGAACTGCTGGCCGCTACCGGCGCGGCGGGCCTGAGTCTGGCTGGCTTTCCGCTGGGCTGGACCGCGCAGAACACCAGCGCGAAGAAGAAAGTCCTGATGTTCACCCGTTCACAGGGTTTCGAGCATTCATCCATCAAGCGCGGCGGTGACAAACTGAGTCACGCCGAGCAAATCCTGACCGACCTGGGAGCCAAGAGCGGCTTCGACGTGACCTGCACCAAGGACGGTCGGGTCTTCGTGCCCGAGGAAATCGCCAAGTACGATGTCTTCTTCTTCTACACCACCGGCGACTTGACCAAGGAAGGCGGCGATAAGAACCCGCCGATGCCGCCCGAAGGCAAAGCGGCGCTGCTCAAAGCCATCGCGGGTGGCAAGGGCTTTATCGGCTCGCACTGCGCCACGGATACCTTCCACACGGCGGGCGACCGCGCCGCCAACCAGGAACGCGACAAGCTCGATCCGTACATCGCGATGATCGGCGGCGAGTTCATCCGCCACGGCGCACAGCAGAAAGCTTGGATGCGCGTGGTGGATGCCAAGTTCCCCGGCGCGAAGGAACTGAAGGACTTCGAGCTGAACGAGGAGTGGTACGCCCTGAAGAACTTTGCCCCCGACCTGCACGTCATCCTGGTGCAGGACACCAAGGACATGAAGGGCTTCGACTACGAACGGCCGAACTTCCCCGCCACGTGGGCCAGAATGAATGACAAGGGCCGGGTGTTTTACACCTCGATGGGCCATCGCGAGGACGTCTGGACGAACAAGATTTTCCAGGACCTGGTGCTGGGCGCACTATCCTGGACGGCCCGCAACGTCGAGGTCGACATAACGCCGAACCTGGTGATGGTTACGCCCAAAGCGGCCGAGTTGCCAGTGAAAAAGTAGCGCTGCAATGGCCCGACGTTCGTAGCAGGGTGGCACGCCCTCGGTACTCCGAGGGCGTGCGAGTCGATTCACCACGTCATCGGAGTACCGTGGGCGTGCCACCCACCGCCAAAACGCTGGAATACGAACGACGGTATTCCAAATGGCAAGGCATTTGATCTCTCTCAAGGAGTAGGATTCATGACACGTTGGCTGATTGGTTTGCTCTTGCCTCTGCTGGCCCTGGCCGTTGCTGCTCCGGGCGGCGCGCAGGACAAGACCGATGACAAGTGGACCCCGCTGTTCAACGGCAAGGACCTCACCGGCTGGAAGATTCATCCCAAGCCGAGCGGCAACATCGAAGAGGTCATCACCAAGGAGAAGGACGGCAAGGTCGTCGGCTTCGACGGCAAGCTGAAGGACGGCAAGACGGTCTCGCTCTGGAAGGTCGAGGATGGCATTCTCATCGGCGCCGGCCCGCCGAGCCACCTGTTCAGCGCCCGCGACGACTACGAGAACTTCCATTACAAGATCGAAGCGCAGATCAACGACAAGGGCAACAGCGGCCAGTATTTCCGCACCCAGTTCGGCCCCGGCTTCCCCAAGGGCTACGAAGCGCAGATCAACAGCACGCACGGCGACAAGATCCGCACCGGCAGCCTGTACATGCCGTCGGTCAAGGAAGTCATCGTGTTGGAGCAACTGGTCAAGCCCGACACCTGGTTCACGCAGGAAGTAATCGTCAACGGCAACCACATCCAGATCCTGGTCGATGGCAAGAAGACGGTGGACTACAAGGACGAGAAGAACACCCACGCCAAGGGCCACTTCGCCCTGCAAGGTCACGACCCCGGCACGACCGTGAAGTTCAAGAAGATCGAGGTCAAGGAACTGCCGCCGACCAAGAAGTAAGGCGTGGCCGCAGTGAAACGAACCACGGCCGGGGCGAACGATACTTCGTTCGCCCCGGCCGTGGTCCTTTCTTGTACGTCGGGCTTTCCAGCCCGACACTCGCGCCCGCGATGTGCCGATCCCGGCGCTGCGGTCGGGCTGGAAAGCCCGACGTACCATCAGGCCGCGTGCTTCAACGCTGGCCGCTGGCCGCTCAACTGGGCCAGGTCGGCATCGACCATCATCGCCGTCAGTGCGGCGAAGCTGACCTGCGGTTCCCACTTCAATTCGCGCTTCGCCTTGTCGGCCTTGGCCAGCAGCAGATCGACCTCGGCGGGCCGGTAGAACTTGGGATCGATGACCACGTACTGATGCCAATCGAGGCCGACGTGGTCGAAGGCTAGTTGCACGAACTCCTCGACCGAGTGCGTCTCGCCGGTGCCGATGACGTAATCGTCGGGCTTGTCCTGCTGGAGCATCAGCCACATGGCCCGGACGTAATCGCCCGCGAAGCCCCAGTCACGCTTGGCTTGCAGGTTGCCCAGCCGCAGTTCGTTGGCCAGCCCCAGCTTGATCTTGGCGACGCCGTGGCTGATCTTGCGCGTGACGAACTCCAACCCGCGGCGCGGGCTTTCGTGATTGAAGAGCACGCCCGAGCAGGCGAACAGCCCGTAGCTTTCGCGATAATTCACCGTGATGTAATGGCCGTAAACCTTGGCCACCCCATACGGACTGCGCGGGTAGAAAGGCGTCGCCTCGCTCTGCGGCGTTTCCTGCACCTTGCCGAACATCTCGCTGGAAGATGCCTGGTAGAACCGCGCCTGCGGGCAGACGGCGCGGAGGGCGTCGAGCAGGCGAGTGACGCCGAGGGCGGTGTATTCGGCCGTCAGCACCGGCTGCTGCCAGCTGGTCGGGACGAAGGACATGGCGGCCAGGTTGTAGACTTCGTCTGGGCGGACCTGGGAAAGCACCTGGGCCAGCGAAGTCTGGTCGAGCAGGTCGGCCTGGTAAAGCTCGATGCGCTCGCGCAGGTGCTCGATGCGCTGAAAGTTCTCGGTGCTGGAGCGGCGCACCATGCCGCAGACGCGGTAGCCCTGTTCGAGCAGGAAATCAGCCAGATAGCTGCCGTCCTGGCCGGTGATGCCGGTGATGAACGCGGTCTTCCTTGCCATGCGCTTCTCCCTGTCCGTTAGCGGCGGTTGCACGCGGCGGACTTGTAGCAAAGCAGGGGCCGCCGCGTCAAGGCGGGCATGGTCGGCCGCGCCTGCGATTGACCGCGTCGCAAGCGTTGCCGTATACTACACTTCCACTCTTGCACAGGAGCCGTCATGAGCTACGGAGGAGAATCCGGCGTCGATTACGACACCGCGCGGGGCCGCGACTGGCCCAGCGTGCGTCAGTTCAACGTCTTCCTGGAAAACCGCGTCGGCGTGCTGCTCGACGTGGTGCGACGCTTCGAGAGTAGCGATATCCGCATCGTGTCCCTCAATGCGGTGGACCTGGGCGACTGCGCAGTCATCCGGCTGGTGCTGAGCGACCCCGAACGGGGCCTGGAGATTCTGAAACAGGCCGACATGAACGTGGCGGAAAGCGATTTACTGGTCGTGGAATTGCCCGAAGGCAACCAACCGCTGCTGCAAATCTGCAAGGCCCTGCTGACGGCCGAGATCAACATCAACTACGCCTACCCGCTGCTGACCGGCCCCCAGGGCCGCAACGCCATCGCCCTGCACGTGGACGACCACGAGACGGCGTCGCGCACCCTCAGCGGCCTGGGCTTTACGCTGATCACGGAAACTGATTTGAGCTTTTAGGGTCGGCCCGGTGCTGGCCGCCGGGCAACGGCGACGTGCCCAATAAAACTGATAGCGGTCAGCTGATAGCTGACCGCTATCAGTTTTTGAGTTCACAGAGACAACTACGTCGCTCCCGGCTCGCCGAGTTCGTGTTGCTTTCATCTCCGGCTGCGGATATGCCGCGTGCCGGTAGTGGACGATGCCCCGCAATGCACGAAGGGGACAGAAGATGACAAGTTCGCTCGCCCTGCTGGGCCTGTCGCTGCTGGCGGCGTTGTCCGTCGCGCAGCCGGAAAATCCGGGCACAGCGCCCCGTCAGAAACGGCAGTATCAGGTGCATTGTCAGGTGATTCTGCACCAGCCGAACGGCAAGCAACAACTGGTCATGGAACCGACCTTGTGTGTGGCTGACGGCCGACCCGCGGAATACCATTCCGGCGGCAGCACTGGCGACGGGAAGCACTTCGGCACCTATTTCACCTGTCTGGTCCGGTGCATCGATCCCACTCAAGTCCACCTGGAAGCGGAAGCCGAGTGGTCGAAGCACATCGGCGGCGGCAAGGTCGAGACCATTGTCCGATTCCGGTGCGATCAGGTCGTTCAGCCAGGAACGCCGATTCAATTCAAGCAGAAGGATGCGAAGAAGCCGAATCAGTTCTACCTGGCGACATTCTGGCTCCAGGAAATGCAGTAGAGTGCGGCTGCGCCCCTCTGGGGCTGGACACCCCCTACGATCTCAGCAGTCCGTTACCTCCCCAAACTCAGGCGCTACACCGCCCGCCGTGCCTCCGCTCCTGCCTGCCCGTCGCGCTGCTGCCACTGGCGGTTGACTTCGGCGAGCGTCTGTGTCGCATCGCTGTCCTTGACGATGGCCTGATACAACGCCGCCGCGAGCAGCGCGTGCAGTTCGCGCTCATGGCGTGCGCAACCGAATCGCCGGGTTGATCGGCAGCGGGTCCAGGCGGGCGCGCGCTACTTTCTGCAACGCGGCGGTGCGTTCGCCGCTCAGGCCGAAACCGTACCAGACTTCGACGCGGTCGAAGTGCGAGCGGCGCGTCGGTCGGCCGCCCCAGTGCCGGTCCATGACGATCTGTCGGCGCACCGCCCGGCTACTCAGGTCGGCCAGGAGTTCCAGTGCTGCCGTGGGCTGCTGCGCGCTGGTCGGCACCGCGCCGAGCAGACCGTTCGCTCCCAGGTAGGGGACGTGGTTGATACCTGTGGTCACGTTTTCCCGCTGGCCATCGGCGTAGCGATAAACGAACCGGCTGCCCGGCAAGCGACGGCAGCTGAACTTGCCGCGCACCAGGGAGTCGGCTACCTCGAAGCGCGCCGCCCAGGCCGGTGACGCCACCGATCTGCTGTGCATGAGTCGGGAAGCGCTCGCCGGCTTGTACCGCCAACTCCTCGATTACGCGGTGCTGACCTTCACGCCCCAGAACATCCTCGGCTTTCTCGGCCGCCAGTGGGACCGCCGCTTCGCCGGCGAAGTCCGGGCCGGGTGCTGAACCGGCCGCTGGCCCGGCGCGCGCCTCAAGCGCCGCGTGAAAGCCAACTGGCTGAAGGTGTACGACAAGTTCGGCCTGGTCCTGCGGGTGGGAACCGTCGTCCGGGCTCCGCGGGGGTTCTCGGTCTATCGCGCCCGGCCCCGGCGCGGCGGTCGTTCCTCCGTCGGCTACTAGCCGATGACCAAGAGCGCGCCTTCCTTGGTCCACTATCAGAAACAAGCGCTGGCCGGCAACCGCCGCTGGCTGGACGCCTGGGCGGTGGTGGACGATCCGGCCCCGGCCTACCAAGAACTGCGGCAGCTGCCCGAGCGGCAGGTGGTCCCTGGCCGCAGTTACGCCGGCTTCAACCCGGCGCGGCGCGACGCCGTGCGCCTGTTCGTGGCGGTCCTGGACGGCGACCACATCACCCGGCGGGCGCAACCAGGACATTCGCACGGCCCTGTTTGGCCCTTGCCAGCAAGCCGAGCAGCGCCGGCGTGCCGGTGCAGCAGTCGGGCGGTTGCTGAAGCGGTTGCACGTGCGGCACTTGCTGGCCAAGGTGCCGCACACGCGGCGCTGGCGTGTGACCGAGCGCGGGCGGCAGTTGTTGAGTTTGGCCGTGCAACTGTACCGCCGTGCCTGGCCAGAGCTGGCGGCTTGAAGCCCGCAACTTCCCCGTAGCTTGCGTATAAGTTCGGAAGTAAAGAACTAACCGAGCAAACGACGGCCGATTTGATCCTGTGCATCAGGCTGGGCGCGCTCCCATTCGATGCGCACCTGATGCAAGCCGTAAGCGCACAACTCGAACTCGCGGCTCAGGCGGCGCAGCACGGGGGCTTCGTCCTTGAAGGGTTCATCCTCGAAGGTGCTGGCGATGTAGTACGAGCGCTTGCCCTGCTCGCAGTAGTCGATGAGGTGGTCCTTGCAGGCGGGCGTGCGCAGCCGGTTGACCGCTTCGGGAAAGACTCCCGTCCAGAAGAGGGTAAAATCACCGATATGCCGGTGGACTTCCCGGGTCGTGCGGCCCTCGGGCGGCATTTCCTGGGCTTCGCGCATCATATCGACGACCTGCTCCAGCGGCTTGCCCTGGACGTTGCGCAGCCGATAGAGCGCGTCCATGTGAATGAATTGCGACAGCAGTTGCGACAGGTAGTCGATCAGCGGCGGGTCGGCGATGCCGAGTTCGTGCTGAAAAGTGTGTTCGGCGTAGCCGGCGAACAGCCGCCGTAACGGATGGTCGGCGGGTGGGACCCACATGGCTTGCCCTCTGCTCTCTGACCGTGCCCTGCCGTCCCTGGCCGGGCCTGTTCCACTTCAATTCTAAATCGGCGTTTTGCTGAGTCAAACCCAACTGCGCCGCCCCAATGGCAAGTCGGGCAAGCTGCGCCCCTGGCGCGGACCGGGGACCACCGAAAGTCGCAACCGCCAGGACGAATTTCAGGCGAGGTACGTGACAAGCGACCGGCCGGAAATTAAACTTAGGGAAAACAGCTCTCGCGGCGCGAGAGCCATCACCGACATTCTGGCCGTTTCGATGGAGGTAGGTTCCGTGAGTATTATTCGCGTCGGCCTGTCCGAGTCCAAGAAGTTCGCCGAAGGCTACGACGCCATTTTCGGCAACAAGAAGAAACCGGCGGAAGAAGCGCCGAAGGCCAAGGCGGAAGCCAAGGGTGAAAAGAAGAAGGGCAAGAAGGGTAAGAAGAGCTGAAACGATCTTGCTAAACCGCAAGCGGCAAAGGAGCCGCTTGCGGTTTAGCGAGCGCTGTCATTCGCCCTGACGGGCTTCCATGCCGGAATCCATTTCTTCCCGCGAGCGCGGCAAGCGTTCGGTGTTCGCTCCCCAACCGATCAACTCCAGCGGCGCCTTGATGCGGAATTGGCTGCCCCAGCTGCGCGACAGCGGACGCTGTTCAGCCCCCGGCCAGGCCGAGAAGGTGACCTTGTCGTAGCGCCGGTCGGTCTCGCGCGGCGTGAAATCCTCCCACTTGCCTCGATCGTACTGGGACAGCGGCGTGGCGTTGTCGGGCCGCGGCCGTTGTTCGAGCATTGGCGAGAAGCCGCTGTAGACGTTCTGCTTGCCGTCGCCCCAGGAAAACAGGCGTTTCAGCTGGTCGTCGTTATCCATGCCGTCCAGATGGACCAGGGCGTTCTTTTCCCGGCCGGAGACGAAGACGCAGTTGGCGACCTGCAAAACCTGCGTCGGCACCAGGCCGGGCATGGGCTTCGCCTCGCAGGCCCGCAACAGGAAGAGATGCTCGGTCAGGTAGACCGTGGCCCGGTTCAAATTGATCTGCGCCGCCGGCTTGGTGGGCGGTTCCTTGGCGTTGCCATCCACGATGGCCAGCGAACCGTCTAGGGCGATCAGCGACTCGTCAACGTCCAGGGAGAAAGCCTGGCTGCCACGCACCGAGAGCAGGTCGCCCTCGCCGCGCACGAAGCACTGTTCGAGGCGCAGCCGGGGACCGCCGGTCGGGCCGCCCGGCTTCGGTTCCTTGCGCATCATGGTGTTCGGATCGGCCAGCGTGAACACCGAGAAGGGCACGTCCTTGGTGTCCTCGATGGTGACGATGCACTTCTTCAGGGTGCAAACCGCGTCGCCGGTGATGAAGATGAGGCTCTGCGCCCGGAATTCAGCACGCGGCGTCGGCAGGTGCAGTTCGAGGTTCTCCAGGGTCAGTTTGCCGTCGCTGACGCGAAACATGGCCGCGTCCGGGTCGTTGGTCTTGCCGAGGAACAAGATCGGATGGCAGCCCTCGAACGCCTTGATGGTCAGGTCGAGTTCGGGGTTGTCGTCGAGGCGGAGCGGGCCGACGTAGAGCGGTTCCGGCCCATCGTGTTTGATGAGGATCACGTCGCCGGGGCTGGCGGCGGCGACGGCTTCCTTGAGCGTGGAATAGACGCCCTGGTTGCTGTCGCTGCGGCCGGGTTCGACGATCTTCTCCTTGCGCACCAAGGGGTCCGGACGGCGTTCCTTCACCGGCGGCAGTTCGGCAGGGTAAAGCGGCCCCCACACGGCAGCTTCCACGCCGATCATGCGCTTGGGATTGTCCAGGCGGCGCAATTCGGGCGCTTCCATGTTCAGCTGAAAGGCCTTGCGCGGCTGACTGAGCCAGGACAATGGTTGCTCCAGCTGCCAGGGATTGACAGTCAAGGCCACCGAACGATCCGTGCGGCCCAGCTGCGTTTCGAGGCGCAGTTCATCGAGCGTGCCGGCACGGACGCGGTTGCCTTGAAGCCAGTAGCTGGTCAAGCGGTGGTAAACGTTGCGCTGGTCCGACTCGAAGCGCAGTTTACCAGGGCGCTCGGCCGACTGGCGGATCAGCACGCAGCCGGGCTGGTCCTCCGCGACGCCGGCGCTGGCGTCGGCGAACAGCGAATTGCCGACGACGATCCGGCACTCGGCATCGTCGCCGACGCTGAAGACGGTCGTGTTTTCGAGCATCGCCGAGCAGAGCTGCATCCACAATTCGGCGTCCTGGACTCGGCTGCCGCGGAATTGCACCAGGGAGCGGTGCGGGCCGAAGGCGCAGTCCTTCATGTGAACGACGGTCGCGCCGGTGCAAAGCAGGGCCTGGTCGCCGCCGCGGAACCAGCAGTGCTCGAAGAGCAGGTCCGGCTCGCCGTCGAACGCGTCGCCGGTGCGGCCCGATGCCGCGACCGAACAGAGCTGGGCCTTGAGCGATTCATCGGGCATGCCGGTTTGCTGGAACTCGCAGTTCTCGAAGCGAATGCGGCCCGCCTCCCGACTGACGGCCGTCATCGGCGTCGGCGTGCCGGCGGCGTGGATCACCAGGCGCAGGTTGCGCAGCACCACGGTACCACCGCCGACCGTCAGGGCGTTCCAAGACTGGAACTTGCCGCTGGCGTCGTACCCGAGGTAAATCGTCGGCCGCCTGGCGGGGTCCAAGGCTTCAAGGACGAGATCCTTGCCCTGGAAAACCAGGCCGGGCGCTTCGCCGCCGCTGTCGTCGCGCTTGTGCTTCAGATCGTATTGGTCCTCGGACAGCAGGACGTGGACCGACGGATGCTTCAGGGCATCGGCCAGCGCTTGCGAGGTCGCAACCACGATGCGGCGGCGCTCGCTCGGGACGACCGGCGGGTCTTCGACGCGGCGCGGTGGATTCTCGGTGTCGCCGGAAGTGGTTTTGTCGCCCGCGTTCGGCGGCGGCTCGCCCGGCCCGGCGATAATGTCCACGGGCCGGTATTCCGGCGGCGCGCCCGCACCCGGCAGAGCGCCAATGAGCAGCACGACCGCCAGCAGCACGGCCGCCGCCACACCGACCACGACCAACGGCCTGGCCCGTGGCGCGCTCGGCAGTGGGGCATCGACGAACATCACGCCTTCGGGTACATCGCCGCTGTCGCCCAGCTTCTGCGCCAGCTGCAACAGGTGCTGGACGAGGTGTTCGGGCCGCTGATAGCGTTCCTTCGGATTCTTGGCCATCATCCGGGCCAGGATGGCCGCGGCCTCGTCCGGGATGGCCGGGTTCAGCTGCCGGGGATCGACCGGGGCCAGGTGCTGGTGATGATGCAGCTTCTTCGCCGCGGTGCCTTCGGGGACCGGCGGTTGTCCGGTCAGCATGTGATAAAAGGTGCAGCCGAGCGAGTAGATGTCGCTGCGCACGTCGGCTTCACGGGGCTCCAGCGCCTGTTCGGGCGAAATGTAGTCGAAGGTGCCCAGCGTGACCCCCGATTGGGTCAGCTCGCCGTCGCTCTGCTTTTCCAGGCTGCGCGCTAAGCCCATGTCTACCAGTTTGGCGCGGCCCGTGGGGGTGATGATGATGTTCGACGGTTTGATGTCGCGATGCACGACGCCGCGGGTCGAGGCGTGAGCCAGTCCCGCCGCCACCTGGAGCATGTACTTGATCGACTCGGCGACCGGCAGCGGGCCGCGCTGGTCGAGGATCACCCGCAGGTTGTCGCCCTCGACGAACTCGAAAGCGATGAAATGCAGCCCCTGATCCTCGCCGCAGTAGAACACGCGGGCGATGTTCTCGTGGTCCAGCTTGGCCGCCGCCTTGGCCTCGTGGTTGAAACGCCGGATGCTCTCCGGATCGGTGGCCATCGCCGGCGGCAGGATCTTGAGCGCGACCGTGCGGTCCAATTGCTGGTCGCGAGCTCGGATCACCGCTGCCATGCCGCCCACGCCCACGGGTTCGAGCAGGTCGAAATGCGCTAGCGTGCGGCCGCGCAGGCTTTTCGTCATGTCCTCCGGACGGGGCTGTTTCCGGTTGGCG
Source organism: Planctomycetia bacterium (assembly GCA_016795185.1). GTDB lineage: Bacteria > Planctomycetota > Planctomycetia > Gemmatales > Gemmataceae > JAGVLI01. The sequence goes on from JAEUIF010000319.1 coordinate 10,355, forward strand.
CGGGTGATGATGGTTGGCGTGTCGTCGGTCGGGGCGGAGCTGGGGCCGAGGTCGAACTCCGGGGACTCGGCGTCCCCCGACGCCATGGGCAAACCGGGGTTGGAGCCAGCCGCCTGGAGCGCTTCCTCCGGCTTCAGGGGCCGGGTCGAGTCCAGCGGGTCGGGCGCGTCGTTCGCGTCAGTCCGTGCGTCGGACATAGGCTGGTCGCAATGGGCCTCAACCCATCCCTCCCGGATACTGTTTCGCCATCCCTTACGAGCAGCGCGGCCGTGTTGGGGGACCACGAAAATTCGTGCCGGTTGCAGACGAGAGCCAAGGAACGTTTCACTCCCCCGGTGCGAGAGGTGATAAACCGGGAAGGAAACGGAAACCAGGATGCGTACAACTATAAACGGAACCGCGCGCGCCTGTCAATCGGCAAGGGCCAACCGCGGTGAAACTTACGTTGCGGGGCGATATGGATTTTCTGCATGGGCGGGACGAAGGTATCTGGAACTTCTTTCAGTCCCTGCGCCGACCCGTGCGCGATCAGATCATGGTCGCCATCACCACGACAGGCAGTCCGTATCTCCTCCTGGCTCTCCTGATAATCGCCGCAAGCCTGTTATTGTTACGAAAAAAATGGGGCCTAACTGTCTTTTTGGCAGCCAGTGGCGGCGGCGCGCTGGTGCTGGGTCTTGTCGCACAGGCCGTCGTTGGTCGCTTGCGCCCTCAGATTCTGACGCCCCCGACAGGCATGGGGGTCCTGCAACAGCCCTTCACGAACGGCAGTTTCCCCAGCATGTGGGCGTTGCTCTCGGCGGCGGCCTACATCGCTCTGGCCCACGCTGGGGGCGAACTATGGCCTGCCCGACGACGCCTGCTCTTCCGTGGGGCTCAAGTGCTTGTGTTCCTGATTGGCATCAGCCGCCTGTACATCGGCACCTGCTTCCCGACCGACGTGATCGGCGGTTGGCTGGCCGGCGCGGCCTGGGTCATGCTTTGTCGGCGCGGTTGCGAAACGCTGACAGCTGCCGACATGGCGAAGCTGCCAGCGGAGTCAGCAGCGCTGCCCCATTCGTAAGCGCGCGGTCAAGTCTGCTGGCTATTCAAAGAACGCCGGTACATTTCACGGAATGTGGGGTTTATTCCGTCACTGCCAAACTTACCGCCGACCGTGCCGCGCCCGACCACCGTTTTGAACTGGCATGCCAGCCGACGACACACCACAATGAAGCAATAACCCGCCCAACCTGCCCGACAGGAATTGCACCATGACTCGCTTGTCACGTTTGACTGCCAGCCTGTCGTTGCTGCTCATCGGCCTGACGGCCCTGGCGGACCAATCGACCCCTGCCGTCGCGCTGCCCGCGAAACTGCCCGTGTGCGGGCTGGCCCCCGCCAAGCTGATTCCCGACCTGTGCCTGGTGAAGTATCGCGTCAGCACGTCCTCACCGGAGTGCCAGGCGTACTTTGACCAGGGCCTGGGCTATTTCTACTCCTATGTCTGGATGGAAGCCGCCCGCTCGTTCGAGACGGCGGCCCACTACGATCCGGACTGCGCAATGGCCTACTGGGGCATGAGCCGGGCGCTGGAACGCTGGAGCAAGCGGGCGCAGTCCGACCAGGCGCTCCAAAAGGCCAAGGACAAGATGGCTTCCGCGAGCCATCGCGAACAGCTGCTCATCACAGCCCGTTTGCAGGAAAAGGGCATGTGGCCCAACGTGGCCGAGGACGCCCGCAAGAAGACTGCCGTCAAGACCATCAACGAATTGCTGACGCTGCACGACGACGATGAGGAAGCCTGGTACTACCGCGCCCAGCTGGGCGATTCGAGCACGCACGCCATCCCCGACTACAAGGCGCTGCTGCGGATCAACCCCGTGCATCCGGGCGCGAACCATGAACTCGTTCACCTGTACGAGAATCAGAAGCGACCGGCGCTAGGCTGGCCGCATGCCGAGAACTACATCAAGTCCTCGCCGGGCATTCCGCACGCCTTCCACATGCAAGCGCACCTGGCCATGCGGCTGGGCCGCTACGACAAGACCACCGAGCGCTCCGCGCGGGCCGTCGAATTGCAACGCGCCTACCATCGGGTGCAAAATGTCAAGCCGTCCGAGGACCACCAGTTTAGCCATCACCTGGAAACGCTGCTGCGTTCATTGGTCCACGACGGCCGATATGTCGAGGCGCGCAAACTGAAAGAAGAGACCTGGGGTTACAACTACCGCCACTGGCTGCCCTGGTTCCACCTGCACCTGGCCGAGCGTAACTGGCCCGAAGCGCAAAAGGTGATCGACCACTTCCGGCGCACCGACAAGCAGACGGCCTGCTACCTGGCCGCGCTGCTCTATCTGCGCCAGGGCAACGCCGAACGGGCGTCGGCCGAGGTTGAAGTGTTGCGGCAGGCGATGGCGTCGGGCAAGGGCAACAAGCAGCTGGAGCATCGCCTCTGGGAAAGCCAGGGTGTGCTCATGTGCCAGACCGGCAGCTCCGAGGCGGGCCTGAAGCTGATCGGCAAGATCGTCAACAACACCATGAACGACTACGCCCACCACGCCTGGAGCAACGGCGCGTACTACATGGAGACCTGGGGCGTGGCGGCCCTCAAGAGTGGGCAGCTGGAAACGGCCGAGGAAGCGTTCCTCGAAGCGCTGGCCCACGAACCAAGCTGTGCCCGCGCGGCGCTGGGCCTCCAGGTGCTGTGCGAACGCCAAGGCCGGGCGGAGGAAGCCGAGCGCTACCAGGCCCTCGGCCGCCGCTGCTGGAAGCAGGCCGACGCCGGCGTGCTCGACCGCGAACTGGCGTTCCTGCGCGAGCCTTATCCCGTCAAGGAAATCCTGCATGAGCCGCGCGAACGAAATACCGAAACCAGCGAGAGGTGAGCCAGGCCGCTGGCGATTTTACGGCCGCCGGTTGGGTATTCCAAGGAGTCGAACCGATGAATTTCCGTGGCTTGCTGGCGCTCGCCGCATCGTGGTTCCTGGTCAGTGCCGTGTGTGCCGTCGACCCGTGCGTGTCCGGCGTACAGCCGGGCCTGCGCCCGGGGCCCTACTCTTTCGTGCTGTCCACGGGTACGAATCGTGGGCAGTCGCAGTGCTTCATCTGCGAAACCGCCGACAAGCCCGCCGTGGTGGTGTTCGCGCGCACGCTCAGCGAACCGCTGGGGAAACTGGTCGGCAAGCTCGACAAGGCGACAACCGACCACAAGGCCGCCGAACTGCGCGGCTGGATTACCTTCCTGGCTGAAGATCAGGCCAAGGTGGACGCCGACGTGGTCCGCTGGACGCAGCAGCATGCCCTGAAAGCGATTCCCGCCGGGGTGTTTGAGGACGTGGTCGGGCCGCCCAGCTACAAGCTGGCGAAGGACGCCGATGTGACGGTGATGTTGTTCGTGAAACGCAAGGTCGCCGCCAACTTCGCCTTTCGGGCCGGCGAACTGAACGACGACGCGATCGCGGAAGTGCTCAAGGCGCTGCCGAAGATCGTCGAGAACAAGCCCTGAAGCCTGGCGCAGCGTCCAGGGAGTGGCTGCCGGAAGTACGTCGGGCTTTCCAGCCCGACAGGTCGCGTCCGAGGCTGGCCGCGCCCGCGCGACGACACCGCGGATCACCGGCACTACGTGTCGGGCTGGAAAGCCCGACGTACTGCCGCCGGTCAGGTAATCACTCCTGGGACTTTGCACCAGCGCGGTTCACATCCTGTCCATCCTCCGCGCCCATGGTTGGGGTTTGTGCGAGCTCGAACTAATTGGACTCCGAGTTCGTAAGTGCCATGCAGGCGCGAATGCGCCGTCCCGCGTCCGGAACCACGGGACGCCGGGCTGACCTCCCCATCCAGTTCCACAGAAAGGCACCGTCATGCCAGGCAATGTGCTCCCGCCCATCGATGCGGACCAGAAAGTGCTAGCCCGCATTTCTCACCAGAATAAGGAACCGGCTTGCTTCCGGAGCGTCAAGTGATTGTAGCCGCAGTCACTTGCGTTTCCTGGAAGGAGCAAGCCGGTCATGACACAGTGTAGCAGCCCGCCGTTGACTTTTC
>JAEUIF010000323.1 GCA_016795185.1 Planctomycetia bacterium
CGAGCAAGAACGATCTGAAAAAGAAGAAGCTCGACGCCGGGCAGAACAGCTGGCCGAACGCCTTCGCGCACTCGGCGTCGATCCCGATGCGTTCTGAGCGGTTGCGGTTCTCGATCTGGTGATGGTCCCAACAGGAGTTTACCCGATGCCGCGCGGTTTCTGGGCATTGATGTTGTTTGCCGTCTCGGGTTGCTCCACGGCGGAACAACCAACCGCCGACCCGCCCGTCATCCGCGCCGCCGAATGCCGGCCCGCATCCGACCCGATCAAAATCGATGCCGTCCTGGACGAAGCCGCCTGGCAGAAAGCGCAGACGCTCCAGGATTTCGCGGTCTACTGGCTGAAGCGGCCGGCGAAGTCGGGCACCAAGGCCCGGCTGCTCTGGGACGACCGCTATCTCTACTTCGCTGCCGAACTCGACGACAGCGACCTCTACGGCCAGGTCAAGGAGTTCAACGGCACCACCTGGCACGACGATGTGTTCGAGCTGTTCTTCAAGCCGGATGCCGACAAGCTCACCTATTACGAGTTCCAGGTCAACGTGCTGAACACCCGCCTGGAACTGTTTCTGCCGTCGCGCGGCGCGGGCGGCTACGAGCGCTTCGCGCCGCTGACGCGCTTCGGCATGGAATCGGCCGTGAAGCTCAAGGGCACGGTCAACGACTGGAAGGACCGCGACCAGGGCTGGGTGGTGGAAGGACGCATTCCCTGGAGCGCGTTCGACGCCAGCGGCGGGCGGCCCAAGGCGGGCGCGAAGTGGCGCTTCGCCCTGTGCCGCTACGATTACTCGACGGCCTTCGACCGTGTGGAACTATCTTCCACCGCGCCACTGACGCAGCCGGACTTTCACCGCTACGAGGATTACGGCGAACTTACATTTGTGAAGTGAGCGCCAGTGGTTCTGGAGCCGCCTGCACAAGCCGGAAGCGCCAGCGAAGGAACCTTTTCCCTCGCTGGCGCTTCCGGCTTGTGCAGTCAGGGGGTCAATTCGCGACCACGGCAGAACTCATGGCTTCGACCAGTCGCGCCGGATTCACCGGCTTCTGGAACCAGGCATCCACGCCGCTGCGTCCGGTCGGAATGTTGAACTCGTTGGGCATGCTGCCCGTCACGGCATAAACGGTCAGGTTGTGGTAGGCGGGGTTCTGGCGAATGGCGGCGATGGTCGAGGGGCCATCGAGGCGCGGCATGCGCATATCCATCAGGACGAAATCTGGGTGCTGGTGGGTCGCCAGGTATTCCAGTGCTTCGCAGCCGTCTTGCACAGTTTCGACGTGAAAGCCGCTCATGCGCAGGTAACTTGACAGCAGCATCTGCTCGTTGGCGTCATCTTCGACCAGCAACGTCGCCAGCTGCTTGCGCGTCGCTGGAGCGGACTGTTGCTTGTCGGCGCGGGCGGCGTCGCTGACGGCGCGTTCGAGGGCTTCCAGTGCCCGGAGCGCGGCCTGCAACGTATTCTGGGCTTCATCTTCGTAGCCAGCCTGCAACTGCTTCTCGACCAGCGACAATCCCATCATCGCCGTGTTCAGCCGGCCGCGCAGTTCGTGGCTCCAGTGCTTGCCCGCGGCGGGCTGGAACGCGCCTGGCGCGGCCGGCGTGTGCAGTTCTTCGCGCAGCACGCGCACTTCCGGTGGTGCCTGAACGCCCAGGCGCACGGTGTTGCCTTTGATTTGTAGGATTTCGACCGAGATGTCGAGATTGGGAAAAACGATGCGCTGTTCCGGACGGCGAGACAGTACGAGCATGGTGCGTCTCCTTACTTGCTCCACCTTGGCCGCCATGAAGGGATCGGCTGAGGCGCCCCTACCGTGAGGCTAGCCCAAAAGACAAGCTGCGTCCTGCGACGGCAACCTTCCGGGGTGCGTTGGGGAGATCCTTCTCCACATGCCGTATTAAATGTAACTTTTACAAAACTGCGCGTTTTCGATCAAGCCGGATTTGACCACATTTCGCGCGGCCACGCTGCTGGCTGCCCCCGCATGGCACGTCCCTGGAACCTGCCGCGGGTTTCTCTCCGATTATTTCCACTTTTCTGAACCAGCCCCAGCCCGACGCCGGAAATACAGGAAACTTCACTGCTCCGGTGAAACTTCCGACAGGGGGAAGCCGATGCGCCGCCTCATTCCCGTGCTTTGTCTGCTGGCCTGCCTGCCCGGCTGCGGCGGTAGCGGCAAGCCCTCCGGCGACGCAGCGAAAACGGTCGAAGGCACGCGCCCCGTACTGGCGGACAATGCGCCGCCGGCCCAGATTGCTGAAGCTTACTTGATTGAAAGCTGGAAAGGCTCTCAGTGCGACATCATGGCGGTCAAGGAACTCGCGACCACGCTGCGGGGCAAGCTAGCCGTCGCCGTCCATATCCAGTGGAAGCTGAAAGGCGACGACGAACTGCGCCACGATTTGCTCATCGTCCAGGAAGGGCGAGTCAAGGACCTCAAGCCCTACGACGCGACCCGCAGCCTGGAAGACAACGCCACATCCGCGGTCAAGCAGCTCGAAGCACCCTGACGAGCCGCTTGTGCCGCGTTGCATCCGCTCACCTTTCTCGTGGAGGTTGGAATGGTTACGCAACCCGCGGTGGCAAGCCCTCGGCTCGCCGCCAGTCCGACAGCGCCGCCGGTCCCGGAACCCGCGCTGCGCCGCTTTGCCAACGATCTGAACATCGATTTCGGCCGTATCTGGCAAAACGCCTTGGTGGGCGGCTTCGGCGGTCTCCTCGGCTGGCTGGTCGTCACCCTGCCGGGCGGCCTGATCGACTGGATCGCGAACACCTTTGCCTTCGTGGACGGCATGAAGGTCTACATCAAGGACCTCATCATCGGGCCGCTGCTGGGCATCTGCATCGGCTTCGCGGTCGGCAGCACCGAGGGCCTGTTCTCGTCGCGCTCGTTCGGCCGGCTGGTGCGCGGCGGTCTCTACGGCGCGGTGCTGGGCGCCATCGGCGGCGTCGTCGGCCTGGTGCTGGGCGAATTCATCTTCAACCTGGCGCGCGGCGGTGTCTGGCCCCGCGCCATCGGCTGGGGCATCTTTGGCATGTTCGTCGGCATCAGCGAGGGCGTGTCCCAGCGGCTGCCGGCGAAAATTCGCTACGGCATCCTCGGCGGCTTGCTCGGCGGCCTGATCGGCGGCAGCACCTACGAGGGGCTGACGGCGGCCATTCGCGGCATCGGCTTCCGCACCGAGGGCCTGGCCTGGGGCAGCGCCATCGGCCTCATCATCCTGGGGGCCTGCATCGGCTTCCTGGTCAGCCTGGTCGAATCGCTGCTCCGCAAGTCGTGGGTGTTCTTCCTCACCGGCCGTCTGGAAGGCCAGACGCGCACCCTCGATTCGAGCCGGCCGCACACCATTGGCAGCGACGCTAGCTGCACCATCGTCATCCCCAGCGACCCCACCGTGGCGGCGGTCCATGCCGAGGTCGCGTTCAACGATCAGGAAGAGTTCATCATCAACTCGCGCGACGGCTACGTCATCATTCGCCGCGACGGCCGCGACACGCCCATCACGTCGCACGTGCTGCAACCGGGCGACCGCATTCTCCTCGGCGATACCCGCATGATCTTCCGCAACGTGGAGGCCAAGAAGCAATCATGAACGAGCGCAAATCGACCTCTCGCATCTTGATGGTCGTGGGATTGTTCCTGTTCGCGGGCGTCTGGATGCTGTTGATGGGCCTGCTCTCGCTGGCCTTCGGCGGCCGGGCGGCGGCGGGCGTGGCCCCCGTGGACGACGGCAGCGTCAAGGCCCAGGTCTCCAGCCTGGAACGCGGCAAGGATTTTGACATCGGCCTGTCGCTCAAGATCACGGACAAGGCCGGCAAGATCATCGAAGGGCTGAATGAGCAGGACATCGAGATCTACGAGGACGGTGAACTCGTCGCCACACGGAACTTCCAGCCGGCCGGCAAGGGTTCCATCCGCCTCAGTCTGGTGCTGGATGCGACCCGGACCATGAACCAGGGCGGCAAATGGCCGGAAGCCATTCGCGCCTCGCGCGCCCTGCTCCTGATGATGGACGAGCACGATTCGGTCGGCCTGTTCTGCGTCAACGACAACCTGTACGACAATAAGCAAAGCGAACGCTTCAAGCTCGAACCGGTTACGCGCCTGCACCTGCTCAACGCCTGGGACGCCATCCGCGGCACGGGCCTGGGTGAAGGCACCCCGCTGTGCAAGACAATCGAGCGGGCCATGGATTCGCTGACCAAGGTTTCCGGCCGGCGGGCCATGATCGTCCTCAGCGACGGCATGGACAACTCCGGCGAGGCCCCCGAGGTCGAGCAACTCAAGCGCGGCGTGATCGCCAAGTCCCAGGAACTCAAGATCCCGCTCTACATGGTTTGCACGTCCAGCGGCCAGGCCGACATGAAGAGCCTGGAGGAAATGGCCGTCGGTTCGCCCGGCGGCGAGTTCCACTCCGTGCCCGATCCGAAGAAGCTCAAGGAGATTTTCGAGAAGATCGGGCAGAGCTTGCAGAACGAGTACACGCTGAACTACACCTCGCCGCACCCGGTCGAGGACGGCCTGAAGCGCAATGTGACGGCCTTCGTTCGTTCCGGCCCGGTCGGCACGCAGGCCAAGGGCGACTACAACGTTCCGGGCGTCATCTCCACGGGCGGCGGTGCTCGCCGCGCGGGCGGCGGCACCGCAGGGAGTTTGGGACTGGGCAGCCTGGCGCTGATTTTCGTCTCGCTGACCGCGTTGATCGGCTTGCTGTTCGGTTTCTCGCAGTTGCGGCTCGGTTCCGGAGTGGTCACCGACGAAGCGCCGGCGGCCCTTGCCGCCCCCACGCCGAGCACCAAGCCGTCGAGCCAT
>JAEUIF010000364.1 GCA_016795185.1 Planctomycetia bacterium
GTCGCGCTTGGCGTCGTAGTTGGCGCGCTTCAGGCTGGCTTTCATCAGTTGAATCTTGGCCTTGCGCTGGTGCAGCAATTCCTTGTTGCCGTCCTGCATACACGGCACGATGACTTCCTGGCCCTGGTTGATGGCCTTGCAGGCGGCGGCGAGCTTCTCGGGATTGCCGCAGTACGAACGCAGCAGGAAGGGTTCGGCGTGCGACATGCCCCACCAGTCGCCCTGCTGATACGCCTGGTACCAGTAGCTGCCGATGCAGGTTTCGCTCGCGCCGCCCTGGTAGAAGAAGACGGCCTTCTTGCCTTCCTCGGCCCAGTTCATGATGTTCTGCCATTCGCGCGGGTGGAAGCCGCCCTTGCCGATGTTGTGCTTGATGACGTCGCCGTTGTGCTTGCCTTTGACGTCTTCCAATTTCTTGAAGATGATGAGGTTTTTGGTTTTGTCCACCTTGGTTACTTCAACCAAGGCGATGGTGGACGACTCCTTGACGATCTGCCCCAGGGAATACGGAATCTCCACATAAGCTTGCGAGGCGGCGACGGCGAAGAAGAGCGCGACGCACGCCAGCACGGGGAACTTCTTCATCATGGAACGGTCTCCTGGCAGGATACGACGGCAGGGGCCGCCGCAGTGGCTGATTCGGCCGGGCGCGCGCCAACCAGGGACAGAGGCAGTCTCCTCCAGGGGTAGGGGTGAGGAGCCCGCAGGCAGGTGGTTGGCGCGGATGGACCGGCGCTGTGCGGTCGCGCCCGGAGGGCGCGACGGTTTTAATCAAATTTTAACCTTTGGACGGCAATCGTTACAGGAAAATTCGACGGGATGTTACGCAAGGACTGGCGGCATCAACTGATACCGGAGGAGAGCAGGCGCTTGCCCTTGGGCAGGACGATCGGCGGCATCAGCTGGCTGCCGAACCAGCCGCCCGCGAGGCTGAGGGGGATCACGGAAAGGACGGTGTAAATGATGCGCTGGAGCAGCACGACCTGTTCGAGCCCGAGGACTTTGAAAATCCAAAGGGGCGCGCCAGTCGAGGTGTTGTCGCCGCGGACGATGAACACGCCGATCAATACCAGACAGGCGAGAATGCCAACGGCCAGGCCCTGTTTCATGCCGTTGTTGGAGTTTGAACCAGCCATGCCGCCGCCGACGAGCATGGCGAGGACCGAGATTTCCCAGGTGAGGAACTGGGCCTGGCGCGCGGTGTCGGCCGGTTCGGCGGCGGCCGCCGATTCGAGCATCTTGAAAAGCGTATTCGCGAACAAAGTGCCTGCGATGGCGATCGCACTGCCGGGAATGACCCGCACCCAGTTGACCGAGCCGGCGAATTGCGAGGGTTTCGGCGGTTTCGGCGGCAGCGCAAAGCGGTCGGCGGCGGCTGGCGCGTCGTGCGGCGAAGCCACCGCCACGGTCTGGATCGGCTTCCAGATGAGCTGGCCGAGATAGCCGCCCAGAGTGCCGAAGGCGATCTGCAAGCCGACTAGCACCAGTAATGCGAGCAGGAGGTCCTTGGTGAGCACCTGATTCAGAATCACCGCTTCGACGACCAGGAAGATGACGGCGTTATAGACGCCGACAATGCTGCCGTAGAGGATGCCCCGTTTCTGGCCCGCGCCGGCCATCATGCCGCCGACCAGCAAGGCCCCAGCCTGGAGCATTTGCTTGAGGATTAAACCGTTAAACGAACTCAGCCAGGCTTGCCGGGCGGGTGGGTCGTAGGCGGCGAGCAGCACGGCCGAGGCCAGTTGCAGCAAGCCGTAGTAGATGCCGATGGCCAGCAACAAGCCGACGACGATCTTGCCCCAGGCAGTCTGCTGCCATTTCATGGGGCCAGCGCCGGCGCGCGGTCCACCGCGCCGGGGCGCCTTCGCGCCTGGCGTGTAGCCGCATTCGGCACACTGGGAATCGTCGCCCAGCGGACTCTTGCACCGGGGACACTGCCTTTGCATGGCCCAATCATCCTACAGGGGATCGGCCCGGGCGGATCCCGCCGAGTGGCAGGTAACCCTTGAACCCTGTTCCGGTTGAGCTTTCGCCCGCACTTGCTGGCGAATTATATCACTTTCCCGGCGGCGACAACAGTGCTTCGTCGGGACTGTCGCTTTCCCAATTGCCAGCCGGTTACGACCTGGTCACAATTCAGTCCGGTGTCCTACCTCTCCGGGAGACTGCCATGCCTCCAGCTTGCTTGCTGGCCATCGATCAGGGTACCACCAGCACTCGCGCCGTGGTCTACGATTCCGCCGGCCAGCCGCTGGGCAGCGCCGGCCGGGAGTTTCCCCAGCACTATCCGCAACCGGGCTGGGTCGAGCACGACGTCGAGGACATCTGGCGGACGGTGGCCACCGTAGTTCCCGAAGCGCTCGCCGCAGCGAAAGTCACGGCGAAAAACCTGGCCGCCATCGGCCTGACCAATCAGCGCGAAACCAGCCTCCTCTGGGACCGCGCCACGGGCCAGCCGACAGGCCGTGCCCTGGTCTGGCAGGACCGCCGCACGACGGACTTTTGCCGACAGCGCCAGGGCGATGAGGCCTGGCTGCGCGAACGCACCGGCCTGATGCTCGATCCGTACTTCTCCGCCACCAAGGTCCGCTGGCTGCTGGACCAGCAACCGCACTTGCGCGGGCTCGCCGACACCGGCAAGCTCGCTTTCGGCACCATCGACAGCTTTCTGATCTGGCGATTGACCGGCGGCCGGGTGCATGCCACGGACGTCACCAACGCTTCGCGCACCTTGCTGCTGAACCTAAAGACGGCAGCCTGGGACGACGAGTTGTGCCGCTACTTCGAGATTCCGCGCACCTTGCTGCCCGAAGTCCGGCCGAGTGCTGCCGACTATGGCCTCACGCAAGGACTGAGTTTCCTGCCCGATGGCTTGCCGATTCGGGGCGTGGCCGGCGACCAGCAAGCGGCCCTGTTCGGTCAGTGCTGCTTCCAGCCCGGCGAGGCGAAATGTACCTACGGCACCGGGGCGTTCTTCCTGCTGCACATCGGCGATAAGCCGCAACTTTCGCGCCACAAGCTGGTGACGACCATCGCGGCGACCACGGACGCCCAACCGCAGTACGCGCTCGAAGGCAGCGTCTTCGTGGCCGGCGCGGCGGTGCAATGGTTGCGCGACGGCCTGAAGCTGTTCGCCTCCGCGGAAGAGAGCGAGGCGCTCGCCGAGCATTCGGACTTGCACCAGCCCATCTTGTTTGTTCCTGGTTTCGTCGGCTTGGGCGCGCCGCACTGGGTCCCCGAAGCCCGCGGCGCGATTCTCGGCCTGACGCGCAGCACCACGGCGGCGGACCTGACGCGCGCCGCCCTCGAAGGCGTGGCCTACCAGGTGGTGGACCTCGTGAACGCCGCCAACGCGGACGCGGCCCAGCCCTTGCGTGCCCTGCGCGTGGATGGCGGCATGGCGCGCAACGCCTGGTTCTTGCAAGCCCAGGCCGACGTGCTCGGCATTCCGGTCCTGCAAGCGGCGCAAAGCGAATCGACGGCCCTGGGCGCGGCCCTGCTCGCAGGGCTGCAAGTCGGACTCTGGAAGGATCAGCAGACATTGCGGGGCCTGGCGCGGGAAGCGGGCCGGTTCGAGCCGAAACTGCCGGCGGCGGAACGGGACGCGCGGGTGCAGTGCTGGCGGCGGGCGGTGCAAGCGGTGATTGGGTTCTACACCAGCAACGATTAACTCGACCACCAGTGCGCGACGCTTCGTGGAAGCGTTCCGCCCGGCGCATTGCCGCCGCTGCCAGAGGCCGCAAAGCGCTTTGTCGCAGTTGGCGGATGCTTTAGAATGGGGTTGGCGGTGAGTCGCGCGAAATTTGGAGGAGCCGAGGATGAGCAAGATTATCGTGGATGACATCCTGCGGGCCAAGCTGAGCCAAGTGTTCCAAACCGCGGAAGTGCGCGATGCCGAGGGAAAACTTCTGGGCCACTTCACGCCGGTGATCGACCCTGAATTGCTGGCCGCGATGCAGTCGCCGGCCAGTGATGAGGAGTTAGCACGCAGAGAGCGTGAGGAAACGGGCCGCCCCTTGGCCGACATCCTAGCCGACTTGGAGCGCCGCGGATGAAATACTCCGTCGCCTGGTTGAGTTCCGCCGAGCGGGAATTGACAACGCTCTGGTTGGACGCCGCAGACCGAAACGCAATCTCCCGCGCCGCCCATGCCATTGATCGGCAATTGCAACAGGACGCCCATCTTAAGGGTGAATCGCGCCATGGTGGTCGTAGAATTCTGAATGAACTGCCGTTGGTCGTGTCGTTTCGTGCCGATCCAACCGCCGCCGTGGTGCTGGTTTCTCAAGTATGGGCGGCGCGAAAACCTCGAAAGTAACATGCTCCCCCGCGAAGTCGTCCTGCAAATCCGCCGCTTGCAGCTCCGGGCGCGCCGGGCCGTCGAGGACGTGCTCGGCGGTGAATACCACAGCGTCTTCAAGGGCACCGGCATGTCCTTTGAAGAGGTGCGCGAATACCAGCCCGGCGACGACATTCGTGCCATCGACTGGAACGTCACCGCCCGCATGGGGCATCCATTCATCAAGCGTTACATCGAGGAGCGCGAGCTAACTGTCATCCTGGTGGTTGATTGTTCGGGCAGCCAGCAGTTTGGCACGCAGTTACAGCAGAAGCGGGAGGTCGCCGCCGAGATCGCCGCCTTGCTGGCGTTCTGCGCCATCAGCAACAACGACAAGGTCGGGCTGATCGCCTTCACGGACCGCGTTGAGCGCTTCGTGCCGCCGCGCAAGGGCACCCGGCATGCCCTGCGCGTCATTCGCGACGTGCTGTTCTATCAGCCGCGGCACCAGGGCACCTCGATCAAGGAAGCGCTCGACTACCTGAATCGCGTGCAGCGGCGACGGGCCATCATCTTCCTGCTCAGCGATTTTCTCGATCAGGGCTACGAGAACTCATTCCAGCGTACCGGGCATCGCCATGACTTGACGACCGTGCGCATCGCCGATCCGCGTGAGGAAGTGTTGCCGGCCGTCGGCTTGCTCGAGGTCCAGGACGCCGAGACGGGCCGCAGGCTGCTGGTCGATACCGCCAGCCCGGCCGTGCGGGCCGCGTATTTGCAAGCGGCTCGGCAGCGGCGCGACGCGCTGCGTCAGCTGGCCCGTTCGGCGCGCACCGACCTCATCGAAGTTTCCACCGACGGCGGCCACCTCGACGCCCTGGTGCGGTTCTTTCAGCAGCGCGAAAAGCGCCAGCGGAGGATTTGAGCGCGATGCTACTCTTCGCTTGCGGCTTCGCACTCCTCGCCGCCGCCCCCGTCGAACGCAGCGAACGATTGCCGGGACCGGCCGGCGCGGTCGTCCGCGCGGAGCTGGATCGCGACGCCCTGTCGCTGTCCGAAGCGCTAACGCTGACGTTGACCGTCGAAGGCCGCGCGCCGCTGGAGATGGAGCCGGTCAAGCTGCTCACCAGTTCGAGAGTTTGGCTGGTGACGCCGCTGGCCGAGCCGGAATTCAGCAGCATACCGGACCAGCGCATGCGTTGGCGGCAGTCGTATCGCCTCGAACCGCTGCAAGCCGACAAGGCAGTAGCGCTGCCCCTGGAGCCGATCCGCTTTCGCAGCGACGGCCAGCAGGCGAGCGTGACGCTCAAACCGTTCACCGTCGCGGTGTCCACCGTGGTACTCGGACCGTCGCTCGGCGCGCTCAAGGACAACACGCCGCCGGAGGAACTGCCGGCCGCCGTCGAGGTTCCCTGGCTGCTGTACGGCGCGGCTGGCGCAGTCGTCGCGCTGGTGCTCGTCGGCGGACTGCTGCTGCGCCGTCGCTGGCGGCGCTCACTGCCGCCGCCTCCGGAATTGCCCGCCGACCAGTGGGCCTTGCGTGAGCTGTCGCGACTCGACGGCGCGCCGCTGACCTCCCCCGATGATGTACATCGCTATCACGCCGCGCTGGCCGAGGTGGTGCGCACCTACCTCGAGCGCCGCTTCGGCCTGCAAGCCAGCAAGCAAACGACGCGCGAGTTTCTCGCAGCGCTGCGGCAAGCCGCCGTGCTGCCCGATGAGCAGCAGGACCAGCTCCGTTCGGTGCTGGAACGCTGCGACCTGGCGAAATTCGCGCGGCTCGATTATTCCCCATCCGATTGCCGGGCCTCCGCCCAGCAGACACGCGACTTCGTGTCGCAAAGTGCCACTCGACCCGCGGAACCAGCCACGGTGCAAAGTTGATGGCTTCCCATCGCACTTGGGCCCATCAAGTCAAGTGCAGTGTCCAGGGAGTGGTTGCCTGACCGCCCGCAGTACGTCGGGCTTTCCAGCCCGACTCGCAGCGCCGGTGTTCCGCGGTGTCGTCGAGCGGACCAGGCCAGCCACTGGCGCAATGTGTCGGGCTGGAAAGCCCGACGTACTTCAGGCAAGCACTCCCTGGACATCGCCTAGTGCAGTATCAAGAGACTTGTTGCTCAAAAGAACGTCTTTCTGGGTGCCATGCCCACGGCTTGGCGTGGGCATGGGAACCCTGTGCGGTCTCCATGCCCACGCCAAGCCGTGGGCATGGCACCCAAGTCTCCCCTTGAGCAAGATCTCTCTTGCATCTGCACTAGCGAAGCCGAAGGCGGCGCAGTCCAGGCGAACCTTGCCGATTGGCTTGTCTCCCAAATTCGGGCGCACTGCGTAAAGTGTGGAGGACTTTTCTGCCGAAATAGAGTCTGTCAACTAACCGTGGCGGGGTAAGACGGGCAAGCCAGGCGTGCGGCCGGTCGGACCTCCGCCCTCACTCTCCCGAACAATGGTAGCGATCATTCCGGGCGACGCAGACGACCGGGCCGGTACTTCTGGTCGAACCCGCTGGAGGAGTATCCCGACATGACGAGCGTCAAGCAATGGTTGTGCGTCCTGACCCTGGCGTTGATGGGCGCCTGGGGTTGCAGCCAGCAGGAGACCGCCGGACCGTCGAGCGCCGACCGCGTCAAGGCGCTGGAAGTGAAGAACACCAAGCTGGAGGAGGATTTCCGGGCCGTGGCCGCCGCCCGCGACCAGTTGCGGCGCAAGCTGGCGGCCGCCGACGAACAGCAGCAGCAATTGCAGAAGCAGATTGACGAGATGCAGGTGGCTCGCCACGAGCGCGATGAAGCCGTCAAGCAACTGTCGGTGCGTACCGTGGAACGCGATAACCTGGTCGGCCAGCTGGAAGGTTTTCGCAAGAGCCTTCGCGACCTGCTGGGCCAGGTCGAAGTCGCCATCCCGCACGACGCCGAACCTGTGACGACCGCGACCGAAGAAGCCGCCGACAGCAATTCCTGAGCGACAACGAGTGCGTGCGCCAAACGGCAAACCCACGGGTGCTCCCCGTGGGTTTTGTCGTTGGTCGAGGATACGCGCTCACCACGCTTCTACGAAGCGTCGCGAACCGTTCAAACGAGGTCGGTCACGCCCGTCCATACAGCACGGTCAACTCTGCCAGGCGGTCGAGGACCGCTCCATGCAGCATGTCCACGGTGTAGCGCCAGCCCCAGTTGCCGGCGGCCCGGCCCGGCATGTTCATCCGCGCCCGCGTCGGCAAGTTCAGCACGTCTTGCAGCGGCGCGATGGCGTAATTGGCGGTCGAGGCCCAGGCCAGGCGGATGAAATCCCAGGCGATATCCCGGCCGTCGCGCGCCAGATAGTGGCGCACGTGATGCTTGTCCTTCTCGTCCAGGGCGTGGAACCAGCCGCGCGTGGTGTCGTTGTCGTGCGTGCCGGTGTAGACCACGGTGTTCGGGTTCAGGAAGTTGTGCGGTAGGTAGGGATTGTCCGCCGCGCCGCCGAAGGCGAATTGCAGGATGCGCATGCCCGGTAGGCCGAATTCGTCGCGCAGCGCCTCGACTTCCGGCGTGATGACGCCCAGGTCTTCCGCGATCACCGGCAACTGGCCGAATTCCTTTTTCAAGGTCTGGAACAGGTCATGGCCGGGTGCCTGGACCCAGCGGCCGTGTTCGGCGGTCGGCATTCCGGCAGGTACTTCCCAGTACGCCTCAAAACCGCGGAAGTGGTCGATGCGCACCACATCCACCTGCTCCAACGTGGCTCGCAGCCGGGCGATCCACCAGGCGTAGCCGGTTTGCGTCATCGCCTCCCAATGGTAGAGCGGGTTGCCCCAGAGTTGGCCCGTGGCGCTGAAGTAGTCCGGCGGCACACCCGCAACCACGCGCGGCCGACGCTGCTCATCCACGAGGAAAAGTTGCGGGTTGGCCCAGAAGTCGGCCGAATCGCTGGAGACGAAGATGGGCACGTCGCCAATCAGGCGGATGCCCTTCTCGTTGGCGTATTTTTTCAGTTCGCGCAGCTGGCGGAAGAACAGGAATTGCCCGAACTTGCAGCGGCCAATGGCGTCGGCCAGCTCGCGTTGCGCCTGGGCCAACGCTTCCGGACGGCGCAGGCGGTATTCCGCAGGCCACTCCAGCCAGCTGGCCCCGCCGTGCGCGCCCTTGATGGCCACAAACAGCGCGTAGTCTGTCAACCAACTTGCTTGTTGTCGGTCGAACTCCTCCAAGAGATGACGCAGATGGCCCGCCGCTCCACCCTTGAAATTCTCCCAGGCGCGGTTCAGCAGCTGCACCTTGAACTGGATCACTGGCCCATAATCGACCTGCTCGTCGTTGAAATGCGCGCCGGCCACATCGCTGGGTTGCAGCAGGCCGTCGCGCATCAGGACTTCGGGACTGAGCAGGTACGGATTGCCCGCGAAGGCGGAAAAGGTCTGATAGGGCGAATCGCCGTAACCGGTCGGACCGAGCGGCAGGATTTGCCACCACTTCTGCCGGGCGCGGACCAGCGCATCGACCCAGCCGAAGGCCATCGAACCCAGGTCGCCGATGCCGTAGGGGCCGGGCAGTGAAGTCGGGTGCAGCAGCACGCCGGAGGAACGGGCCGGGTTGGTGGTCTTGGTCGTGGTGGCAGGCGTTCTGGTCACAGCTGGTCCTCGCGGCGGATGGCGAACGGTCCGAAGCTTTTTCCTCGTGCATTGTCCAGGGAGTGGTTGCCTGACCGCCCGCAGTACGTCGGGCTTTCCAGCCCGACCCGCAGCACCGGTGATCCGCGGTGCCGTCGAGCGGACAAGGCCAGCCACTGGCGCGATGTGTCGGGCTGGAAAGCCCGACGTACTTCAGGCAAGCACTCCCTGGACAGCGCACTAGCAAGTGTATGCCAGCCATCTTACGCGGAAACCCGCCCGCTGACAGGGAAGTTCGTCGGCAGCGGTCGTCCGTTCATTCGCGGCTGGCCCCGGCGTACAATGCCCTGATGGTTCAATGGGGAGACCACGCATGAGCACCAGCCCCGGCAAGGACTTCGGTCCCATCGCCGATGACTACGTCTTCTTCGAGACCCACGCCACCGAGGCGGAGCAGGACGCGCGCGCCTACACCCAGCAACTGGCCGCCGCCGTGCCCGCGCACGGCCCGATCCGGTTGCTCGACTTCGGTTGCGGGTCGGGCAGCTTCACGGCGCGGCTGCTAGAGCAGCTGCGCTGGCCGCCCGAGCGACTGCAACTGACGCTCATTGAGCCGGTGGAGTCCGTGCGACGATTGGCGTTGCCCCGTTTGACCGCATTCACGACGGCGGCGATCACGGATGCGTCGAGCTTGCCGGCCGATGCCGTGGGCTGTTTCGATGTGGTCTTCTCGAATCATGTCCTGTACTACGTGCCGGACCTGAAGGGCCAGCTGGCGAGACTGATCGGCGCGCTGGACCGGGACGGGGTGTTTCTGACAGCGATTGCGAGCCGCGCCAATGCGCTGATGGCCATCTGGTTCGAGGCTTTCGCTTTGATTGACCGAGAACCGCCCTACCATGCGGCCGAGGACGTGGAGCAGGCGCTGCGCGAACTTGGAGTGGCGTTCGGGAAGGAAGCGGTGGGCTACGAGCTGAACTTCGCCGACACGGAAGAGAATCGTCTGAGAATCTTGCGTTTCCTGCTGGCGGAATATCTTGGCCAGATGCCGTTGCGTCCGCTGCTGGATCACTTCGACCGCTACCAACGAGATGGGCGAATCAATATCCGCACGGCGAGCGAACATTTCATGGTGCGGCCTGCGTGAACCTTCCCGTTAGGGCAGTTTGCAAATGGGTGTAGCATCCGGCGGTAGCGGTCCGCACGGCGGACCCTACGTAATTCCCGTAGGGTCCGCCGTGCGAACCGCTACCGCCCGGTCGCAAATTACTCTAGACGTGGCGCTGGACAATCTCCAGCAGGTGGCCGACATCCACGGGCTTTCTGACGAGGGCGACCGCGCCCAGGGCCTGCGTCCATTCCGGGCTGGCCACCGACATACCAGTCACCACGATGACCGGAATCTCCGCGCAACCCGGCAAGCGGCGCAGTTCCCGCAGGAACAGCCAGCCGTCGAGGACCGGCATCAGCATGTCGAGCAAAATTAGCTGCGGGCACGAGTGCGCCAGGAGATAGTCGAGCGCCTCCTGGCCGTGCGCCGCGCCGGCGACGGTGTAGCCCGCGCGCTGGAGTATGGACGCCAAGCCTTCGCGCGTGACGGCATCGTCCTCGGCCACCAGGATGGTGCGGGGCGCTGGTGGGTTGGATTCCATGCATGCCTCTCGCCAGCGGAGTCATCGCACCGGCCGTTCCGGTGGGCGGGCACGATGGGGTAAGGGGTGCGGACTGGTGCATCGTTTGAGCGACCGTTTGCGCACCACTCTACTTCAGGCAAACGACGTGCCGTCGTTGACAATTGTCGTGGGCGGCGGAAGTGATCGAACAAGAGCCTTTTGGGCGACCCTGTCCGGCGTGACGGCCAGGCATTGCGCGACGCCATCGCGGCAGGACGGCGCGCCGTTGGCCGCGCCGGTCAATCTTTCTCCACTGCGGAAAGCGAACGGGCCGGTCCCTGGGGGCCGGCCCGTGCAATAGGCATTGCTCCGGTCGCTTACTGCTCTTCACCGACGTTCAATTCCAGCGGCAGGCTGGCAGCGCCCTTGGGCTCGGGCTTCTCTTCCGCCTTGGGCGCGGGCAGCGGTTCGGCGGCCTTTGCGGGCTGCGGCGGATTCGGGTCGAGCGAGGTGCCGGCGTAGGGGTTCGAGTGGTCCGGGCAGCAGAAGGTCTTCTTCTTGCGGAACAGCGACGGGCGTTCGCAGCTGTTGCAGCTATCGCAGGAGGATTGGCAAGCGTTGCAGGCCGGGGCCGGAGCGCAGGCCGGCTTGGCGGTGCAAGTGTTGCAGGTGTTGCAAGCGTCACAGCTGTCGCAGCCGCGCTGGCGGCGGAGTCGGTCGAAGAAGCCGGACAGCCGGGCCTTCAGACCGCCGTCCTCACAGCACGAGTCGCACTCGTTGACGATGACGGGCTTGGCAGCGCCGCAGCAGGGCTCGCCGGCTTGCAGCGACTGGGCCGCGCCCAGGCCGAACGCGGCCACGACGGCGGCCGACAGCAGGAACTTGCGCATCATGTATCAGGCTCCTTTTCGAGTGATGATCCAGGGTTCAAGGCGCGGGGCCGTCCCAGCGTACCGACAGTGGGGTCGACCGCCGTCCGATGGTGCAAACGTCGCCCCGGGCGCAGCGCGCCGGGCCTGCTTATTCCTTCGACCTGGTTTCACGGGTTTCTCTTCTGTTGTTGGCGGGGCTTCACGTTCCTGGGCGGCGCGCCGGCCCCATCTTGAGGAATTTTCGCATGCTGCCGCCGACGCCGATGGCACGCGCGCGGGGCGGATTTCGCGCGGTTTTTCATCACTTCTCCTTCAAGGAACCGATGGCGCGGGCCGACGCACCTGCGGTTCGCGAATTCAAACGTGCCGTTTGAAAGTTCCAAATGGTGGCGCGCGGCGCGGTCGGCTACCCTGATGCGGTCCCCATCCATCACTGGACCTTCAGGAGCAGCCATGACGAGCCGCGCACAGACCGAGTACCGCTACGAGAAACTGACCTGGCCGGAAATCAACGACGCCGTCGAACTGGGTAAAGTCTGCGTGCTGCCCGTCGGTTCCGTCGAGCAGCACGGGCCACACCTGCCGCTCGACGTGGACATCGTCTGCCCGCAAGGCGTCGCCTACGGCGTGGGCAAGAAGATCACCGACAAGGTGCTGATCCTGCCGCCGTACTGGTACGGCTACTGCGGCCACGTCATGGACTTCCCCGGCACCATGAACGGCCACTACGAGCACTTCATTCAAAGCGTGCTCGACATCGTCAAATCGCTGGCCTACCACGGTTTCAAGAAGATCATCCTGCTCAATGGCCACGGCTCGAACATGCCAAATCTCGACCTGGTGGCCCGCCGGGGCAATCTGGAGACGGACGCCGAGTGCGTGCTGCTCGCCTGGTGGCAACTGCTGACCGTGGAGAAGGACTTTCACAAGAAATGGCGGGAGAGCAAGTTCCCCGGCGGCTGCGCGCACGCCTGCGAGCTGGAAACCTCGATGTACCTCTACCTCGACGGCGACAACGTGCGCAAGGACAAGATCAAGAGCGGCGATGTGAGCTTTAACCTGGAAAACAGCCCGTTCCTGTACGTCGATCTGATGGGGCACGGGCCGGCGGCGCTGACTTCGTGGACTAGCAGCTATTCCGATACCGGCGTGCTTGGCGCGGCGGAACTGGCCACGGCGGAGAAGGGTAAGATCGTCTACGATGAGGCGGTGAAACAACTCTCGACGTTCATCACCTGGTTCAAGGACCGGCCGAAGGACCAGCGGCAAGACCTGCACCGCAAGCCGCCAACGATGCCGATTCCCTGGGGCCAGCGCCCGCTCGATGCCGCCGCCACGGAGAAGGGGAAAGCCAAGGTCAACGGCAGTACGAACGGCAACGGCAAGAAGCCGCACGGCAAGCCGAAGGCGAAACAGCGGGGGACGTGATAGGATAGAGGTTGCTGCGGCGAACCATAGGGGCGTTTCGCCGCAGCAACACACTGGCCGATGAAGTCGATTCGACCATCCGAAAGCATCCCATCGACCGGGCCAGCAGAGGGCACGGCAATGCCTGAAGTTTCCATCGCCGGCAAGGTGTGGCGAGAGTTTGTCCAATTGGCCGAGCGCCAGAAACGCAATCCGCAAGCGCTGGCCGAGACTGTGCTGCGCGAATATCTTCAGCGCGCCGCGGACGAACAACTGCTGGCTGATTCCCGAAAGGATGCTCGAAAAGCCAAGATCGCCAGCAAGGATGTGGAGGAATTGATCCGTCAATACCGCCGCGAGAAGGCAAGGAAGGCCCAGAATGGTAGTGCGAAAAAAGCGGACAGCGGTCACTCTTGATACCAACGTCCTGCTGCGGAACGTTTTGACGACCAATCCTCGCAGCCCCAACGCGCAAGTTTGTCAGCTTTGGTTCACGCAGAAGAAACTACAGTTGATCGTCAGCCAGGAGGTAATAGCGGAGTACCTCGAGATCTTTGAACGAGTCGGCAAGTTTCAGCCTGATCGGATCGTGCGCTGGCAGGCGATCTTTGAAGAGGATCCCCGCTGCACGCTGGTCAATCTCGCCAAACGCTACACCGAAAGCCGCGATCCGGACGACAACGTCTTCCTGGCAACTGCATTCGCCGGCAGGGCGGAGTATCTGATCACCAACGACCGCGACTTGCTCGACCTGTCCGAGGAGTTTCGCAAAACATTGTCCTTCGAGATTCTGACTCCCCGGCGGTTCTTGCAGGTGTGGCAGGCTGAGTGACTTGTCAATTTGCGACCGGCTTCGTCTTCAAAGTCCGCGCTGCTTCAATGCCGGCATGCGCCAACTCGTTCCGTTCAACGACCAGCATTGCGTCCGCTTGCCAGCAGCAAGCGTCGTCGGAAGTTGATCCAAAATGTACCCGCACGTTTGCTCTTCCGTCCGAATTGGCCTCGGCTCTTAAGTCGAGTTCCTCTCCCAGCGATGTCCATTGAACTTCGCGGCCGGCGGTGACCTCCGCAGCCGCGCTGAGAAAGTCATCAATCTGACCCAATTCGGGAAAGGCTGGCTCCGATGGCACCGACACGGAGGCCATGAAATCCGTACCGGCGAGGCGCACGACGAGCATGTCCGTGTAGGTCGGGCTGAGCGCAAGATTCAGTGACATCCCACCCGACTCCCGAATCGTGATATTTGCTGTCATTGTGCGACCTGTTCGGGACGATGTCCGTTCACTTCTTCGGCGCTTTCTCCGTCGCCGTCAGGTACAGCGATAGCGCCTCGGTCATCGTGGTCATGCTGGTGGGGGCGGTTTTCAGGCTCAGCGAGAAGTTCTTCAGGCTCTTCTCCGCCTGGGTGCGGTACTTATCGTCGTTGGTCTTCTGCCAGAGGCGGACCAGGTTCTTCGCCGCCACGCTGTTCGCGCCGGGCTGCGCGCCGTCGTACTGGTCCTTGCCGCGCGCGAAGAGTTTTTCGTGGTCGTGCGAGGTGTAGAAGAAGCCGCCGCGGTCTTTGTCCTCGAACAGTTCCACCATCTTGTCCGTCAGGGCCTGCGATGCGTCCAGCCACTTCTTGTCGTTGGTGGCGTCGTGCAGGTTCAGTAGGCCGTGGACCAGATAGGCGTAGTCGTCGAGGTAGGCGTTGAGCTTGGCTTCGGGCTTCTCGCCGGGCCGCGCGCCGTAGGTGCGCAGCAGCCGGCCGTCCTTGGTGCGCAGGGTTTGCAGCAGGAAGTCGGCGGCCTTGCTGGCGGCTTCGAGGTAGTTCTTGTTCTCGAAGACTTGCCCGGCGGTCGCGTAGCCGGCGATCATCTGGCCGTTCCAGGCCGTCAGCACCTTGGTGTCGAGGAACGGCCGTTCGCGCTGGGCGCGGACCTCGAAGAGCTTCTTGCGGATGGGGGCGAGTCGCTTTTCGAGGTCTTCCTCAGAGAGTTTCAAGTCCTTGGCGACTTCCGCGAGCGGCTTGCGCAGCCGCAGGATGATGTACTTGTCCTCGAAGTTCAGGCTGCCGTCATTGCCGTAGACCTGTTCGAGCAGCGTCAGTTCTTCTTTCGCCAGCGCTGCCGTCAAGTCCTTGGGCGTCCAGACGTAAAAGCGGCCTTCCTCGTCCTCGCTGTCGGCATCGAGCGCGGAGTAGAAGCCACCGGACTTGTCGGTCAACTCGCGCTGAATGAAATCGAGCGACTCGGCGACCACGCGCCGATAAAGCGGATTCTTCGTCTGCCGATACGCCTTGCTGTACGCTTCGACGAGCTGGGCGTTGTCGTAGAGCATCTTCTCGAAGTGCGGTACGGTCCAGGTGCGCTCGGTGCTGTAGCGGTGGAAGCCGCCGCCGAGGTGGTCGTAGATGCCGCCGCGCGCCATGTGGTCCAGGGTGACGGTGAGCATCGCGTCCACTTCGGGCTTCTTGTCGCGGCCGGCTTCGTTCAGGAGCAGCATCAGGTAGGGCGGGGTCGGGAACTTGGTGCCCTTGAACAGCCGTGCCGCGGAGCCGAAGCCGCCGTGCGTCTTGTCGAACTCCTCGTGCAACGCGGTCAGCGTGTCGTTGACCAGTGCGCGGTCCAGGGCAGCCAGGTTGATGCCCCGGCCCAAACCGGCCAGGGCCTGCGTGGTGGCCGTCGCCAGCTTGTCGGCCTGGGCCTCGATGTCCTTGGGTTGCTTCGTGTGGAAATCCTGGACCAGCTTCATGATGGTCTTGAAGCCGTTGATCTTCTCGCCGTCGATCTCCTTGTCCTCGGGCGGCCAGTAGGTGCCGCCGATGATCGGCTTGCCGTCGGCCGTCAGCCACATCGACAGTGGCCAGCCGCCGCGCTGTCCGAGGGCGTTCAGCGCGGTCATGTAAATCTGGTCCACGTCGGGCCGCTCCTCGCGGTCCACCTTGATACAGATGAACCACTCGTTCATCAACTTGGCCACCGCCTCGTTGTTGAACGACTCCTTCTCCATCACATGGCACCAGTGGCACGAACTGTAGCCGATCGACAGGAAAACCAGCTTGCCTTCCTTCTTGGCCTTCGCGAAGGCCGCCTCGCCCCACGGGTGCCAGTTCACCGGGTTGTGGGCATGCTGGAGCAGGTACGGGCTGCTCTCCTTGGCGAGCGCGTTGGCCGGCTTTTTCTTCGGGTCTTTCTCCTTCGCTTCCTGGCCTGCCGCCGGGGTGACGAGCCACCCCAGCAGCAGGAACAGCAGGCCGCAGCGCGGCAACTTGGCGGTGGCCAGGATTGTTCGGTGCATCGGAGTTGCTCCCGGAGGTAGGTCGAAGGAGATTGGGCGTGCTAGCCGCCAGCGGTGCGAAGCGGCGCGGTTACTTTTCGGTGGCCGTGACCTTGATCGCGGCGGGCAACAGGCA
>JAEUIF010000376.1 GCA_016795185.1 Planctomycetia bacterium
GCTACGTCATGCAGGTGCACTGCCCCGGCGCGGGGGAAGCCGGCGCTGCCGATGTCACGGTCGTCGACCACGTCAAGCTGTTCCGTAACCTGCCGGAACTGCGCTTCGAGGGCCGGCTCCACGAACAGATCCTGCCCGCCATCCGCCGGCTGGGCGGCACCGTGGCCTGGACGGACGTCTTCGTCGTCCACTCCGGCTACGACCACAGCCCCGAAGGGCAGGAACAAAAGAAACAGCGCGACCTGCGCCTGTTGCACCTGGAACTGCAGGAGCAGCCCGAGCACCCGTTCACGCTCTTCAACCTGGGCATGACCTATGCCGACCTGGGTGAGTACGAGCAAGCAGTCGAGTTTTTGCAGCGCAGCCTGGCTTTATCGGGCGAGGGCGATTCCCACCTGCGCAAAGTCTACGCCCTGCTGGTCTATTGCTCGGCGCAACTGGGCCGGGCCGACGAGGCCGGGGAAATTTGCGCGGCGGGCCTGCGCCGCTTCCCCGAGGACACGGAGCTGCACTTCCGGCGTGGACTACTCCTGCAGCAGCGCGGCCGCTTGCCCGAAGCGGTCGCCGCCTACCAGCGGGTGCTGGAACGTCGCGGCGAGCGTTATTTCAGCAGCCTGGACCGCGGGCTGCACGGCTTCAAGACCCGCCAGAACTTGGCCGTCACCTATGCCGAGCTCGGCGACCTGGCGCGGGCGGAAGAGCAGTGGCGACGGGTCGTTGCCGAAGTCCCCCAGTACCGGCCCGGCTGGCAAGGGCTCGGCGACGTGCTCTTGGCCCAGGCGCGCTATGCCGAAATCGCGCAGCTGGCCGAGCGCTTGCGGGGCGACGCTCAGCTCCGGGCTGCCGGGAGCATCCTGCAGGGCCGCCTGGCAATTGTCCGGGGGGAACTTGCCCAAGCCCGCGCGGTCCTGGGCGGCGCGGTCCGCGAAACGCCCGAAGACGCCGAACTCTGGGAGCACTGGTGCCGCTTCCTGTTCGAGCACGGCGAGGCCGAGGAAACGGCCCGCGCACTGCAGGAGCTGCTCCACCGCGTTCCCGAGGACGCCGCCGCCCTGCACAACCTCGGGGCGATCTACTGCCGCCAGGGCCGGCGGCGCCAGGCGGCCGAAATGCTGCGGCAGTCGTTGCGCCTGCGGCCGAACGCCCCCCACACCCGAGCGCTGCTGCAGACGGTCGCGGACCCCGCCGACTGAGGGCGTTCGACACCGGCGCCACGGCGCGCCGCGCGGATGTCGGCTGTGCGCAACGTTGCCGCCGGGCCACGGCGCATCCCTGGCGCGGGGCCCCAGTGCTTGAGGCCACTTCCGGAGACTTCAGCAAGCCAGCGGGAGGCCCGTCTTGACTGCACCAGCGGAGGCGTTGCGCAATCGGCTCACAACAAAGGACGCCGTCGTCGGCATCATCGGTCTGGGCTATGTGGGCTTGCCCCTGGCCCGTGCGTTCGTCGAGGGCGGCTTCCCGGTGCTGGGCTTCGACACCGATCCGGCCAAGGTGGCCCGGCTGCAACAGGGCGAGAGTTATCTCGGCCACGTTCCGGCCGAGCAGATCCGGCGGATGCGGGAGCGCTCGTTTGCCGCGACCGACCGCTTCGAGCGCCTGGGTGAGGCCGACGCCATCTTGATCTGCGTTCCCACGCCCTTGACGGACGCTCGCCACCCCGATTTGACCTACATCGTCCAATCCTGCCAGGCGATCGCGGCCCGCTTGCGCCCGGGCCAGTTGGTCATCCTGGAGAGCACCACCTACCCCGGTACGACCCGCGACGTCGTGCAGCCACTTCTCGAAGGCACCGGGCTCAAGGCCGGCAGCGACTTCTTCCTCGCGTACAGCCCGGAGCGCGAGGATCCCGGCAACCCCCGTTACTCGGCCGCGACCATCCCGAAGGTGGTCGGCGGCGTTGAGCCCGCGAGCCTGGACCTGGCCGCCGCGCTCTACGGCCAGGTCGTGCCGCAGGTGGTGCCGGTGACCAGCTGCGAGGTCGCCGAGGCCAGCAAGCTTCTGGAGAACATTTACCGCGCGGTCAACATCGCCCTGGTCAACGAATTCAAGGTGATTTGCGCCCGGATGCAACTCGACGTCTGGGAGGTCATTGAAGCGGCCAAGACCAAGCCCTTCGGTT
This sequence comes from Planctomycetia bacterium, assembly GCA_016795185.1. Taxonomy (GTDB): domain Bacteria; phylum Planctomycetota; class Planctomycetia; order Gemmatales; family Gemmataceae; genus JAGVLI01. The sequence continues at coordinate 2,120 of JAEUIF010000376.1, forward strand.
TTCAACCCTTCTACCCCGGCCCCGGACTGGGTGGCCATTGCATCCCCATCGACCCGTTCTATTTCAGCTGGGTGGCCCGCAAGCATGGGCTGAGCGCGCGGTTCATCGAGTTGGCCGGCGAGATCAATACTGCCATGCCGGCCTATGTGATGGGTAAAATCATCGACGCGCTGAACGACCGCGGCCGCGCCGTGCGTGGCAGCCGCATCTTGCTGCTCGGCATGGCTTACAAGCGCGATGTCGACGACCCCCGGGAGGCACCCGGTTTCGAATTGCTTGACCTCTTGCTGAAAAAGGGGGCCGAGGTCGCGTACAACGACCCTCACATCCCCCGGTTGCCCTCCATGCGGCGCTACCCCCAGCTGCGCCTGGAAAGCCAACCGCTCACGGCAGCCTGTCTAGGGTCTCAAGACGGCGTGGTCATTGTCACGGACCACGCGGCTTATGACTGGGATTGGGTCGTGCGCCACGCCCACTTGGTCATCGACACCCGCAACGCCACCCGCAACGTGGGCGATCACCGCGAGCGGATCGTGCATGCCTGAGCCTACTCAGGTCAGGAAAGACTGGCGATAGAACCAACCGTTGCGCCGGGCGCGGACCGCCCGGCGTCAAGTAGGGTGGTAGGGAACCTCGACGCCCCGCCGGGGATGTTCCGGACCGTTCGAGCACCGACGCGAAAGTGACGCGAGCCAGGGTTGCGTCGTCGCCGGCGACCGCCGCAGCCGTCCCGGGCCGCAGCCAGGCCAACGCAGGGTCGGGGCCCGTCGCCGAGGAATGCCATTAAGCGCCAGACGCCGTGGGCAACAGCGGCTTTTTCCAGGACCAGAGGTTGCCGGCCGCGCTGAAGCCGGGCAACACTTCCCGCACCGCTCGCTCGACACCGCCTTGCAAGTCCGCCCGGCCTGCGTGGGCTGTGAGCAGGTCATCGCCGCACAGCACACCGCCGGGCACGAGTAGCGGCAGCAGGGCCACCAGGGTGCGGCGCACGCTCTCGTAGTCGTGGCTCGCATCAATATGGCAGAACTTGACGGGTTCCCGGAAAGTTGCCAGGAACTGGTGACAGTCCTGGCGCACAGGTTGGACCTGTTCGCAGGCCGCCCGACGAAGGTTCTCCCGGAAAGCAGCAAAGACATCCCGTTGCTGGGCCAGCACCCCAGAGAAGTGGTTGGGGTCTTCGTCCAGGTTGCCCTGCCAGGTGTCGACGGCCAGGAGCGGTTCGGGCTCGCAGGCGTGGGCCAGGACGATAGTGCTGCGCCCTTCCCAGCAGCCGATTTCCAGCACAGCACCCGACAGAGGGCGGGCGGGTTCAAAGGCGCCGGCAAGCAACAGGAGTTGTTCGGCGGAATACCAGTTCTCGTGAAAAACGGGTGTCGAAGGCGTCATGCGGTTGTTGGGGCCGATCGAGAACGAGTGGGCGTTACCCTTGATCTACCAGGTCCCTGGCCGGCCGCCCAGTGGGGACGGTAACGAGGCGGATCGAATATTTTAAAACTCCGGCGAGCGGCATGCCGATGCGGGACTGCAACCGCCACGGCAGGGCCCGTCTTGGTCAAAAACTCGGGCCTTCAAGAAGCAGCGTCATCGGAGGGTGACGTTGGATGAACGGGCAGCGGTTTATGTCTCGAGAACGAGCGTCGGCGGTAGCCGTCGCGACTGTCACGGTCGAAACTCCGACGGCAAGGACATGGACCGTCGCGGGCAAGTTCAGCCTGTTGACACGCCGACACGAGACCAGCATCGTCTCCGTGCCCGCCAGTTCGCCGCCGCGCGCATCCCAGCAATGGGAGACCAGCGCCGCAGGCAAGAACCTGTCGTCTGCGGTGCGCTCGCTTTTCAGGATCGTCAGCCGCTGGAGGAAATGGCAGCAGCGGACTTCGACAGCTTAAAGCCGACGATGCTGTATCGCGTAAACGGGCCGAGAGGATGGTGGTTCTGAACCACCCATCGAACACCGACCGGGAAAATCGGCTGGCACGGAGCCAACACCAAGTCTGCTTAACAAGATTGTCTTCAGGAAAGCGCTGACAGACGACTCGCCGAAGCCACGGCAACGCCCAAGCGTGGTTCGGATCAGCGGAAACGCGGAACAGCAGATACTGTTCGTACTCCTCGTTGGCGGCGGCCGCGTCGCGGGCCAGTTTCGCCAACACGGCGTGCATGGGCGGCAGCCGGAGGTGTTTAAGGTTCGCCTTCACCAGCCGGCGCGGGGCGTCGGCGGTCATCGGTTCCCTACCCGCAAAG
>JAEUIF010000380.1 GCA_016795185.1 Planctomycetia bacterium
CTCGCGCTTGCAGACGTCGCAGGGCGTCAAAGTAGCTGGTGGTCACCTTGCCCAGTGGGTTCTGGACCGTGACCTGGTTGCTCAATGGGTCGTAGCCGTAAGTGGTGCGATTTCCGAGAGGGTCGGCGACCGCGATGATCCGACGGTCGGCGTCATAGACGTTGGTGGTCCGGTAGCCGAGGGGGTTTTGCGTCCGGACTTGCCCGCCGGCCAGGTCGTAACCGAGGGTGGTCCGCCGCCCGCAGGGATCGCCCTGCGCCAGCAGCCGGTTGACGCCGTCATAGACGCTGGTGGCAATCTGGCCCAGAGGGGTCAGGATCCGGACCTGGTTTCCCGCCAAGTCGTAAGCGAAGCTCGTCCGCCGCCCCAACGGATCGATCTGGCTCAGCAAACGGCCGTCGCGATCGTAGCGCTGGGCGACCGTCTGTCCCAGGGCGTTCTGCGTGGACAGCAGCCGGCCGTTGTTGTCATAGGCATAACTGGTTCGCCGTCCCAGGGGATCGATCTGGGCCGTCAGTCGATTGAGATTGTCTCGGAGATAGGTGGTGACGTGGCCCAGCGGATCTTCGATCCGCAGCAGCTGGCTGTTGGCGTCGTAGCCCATGCTGGTCCGCTGGTTCAGCGGATCGACGTAAGCCGCTTGACGACCCAGCCCGTCGTAAACGAGCGTGTAACGTTCTCCCAGCTCATTGCGAAAGGAGGCAACCTGTCCCTTGAAGGCGTAGGTGTAGGTGAGTCGGCCATAGAGGGCGTCGACTACTCCGGTACGTTGGCCCGAGCCGTTCCACAGCAAAGTGGTCCGCCGTCCCAGAGGGTCGATCAGGGCTCGCACGCGATTTTGCGCCGCATCGTAGGACCAAATGAACTCCCCGGCGACCGGGCGCGTCACTGACTGCAGTTGCCGAGTCCGGTTGGCCAGGGTCGCGTAGGTCAAGGTGGTCCGGTGGCCCAGGCCGTCCAGCACGTGCCGGGGCGACTGCCCGTTCCAGCACAGGTAGGTGGTCCGCTGGTTGGCGGCATCCAGGGCCGAGCGCAGCGTCTTGTCGCCCCAGAAGCCCAGCGTGGTGCGTTGCACCCGCGGGTTGACGACGACCGTCTGATTCACGCCGTACTGGTAGGTGGTCCGCGCGCCAGTGGGACATTGCACGGCAACCAGCCGGCTAGCCGGGTCGTAAAGGAAGCTGGTGCGCTCGCCGAGCGGGTTCAGCCACGCCGTCGGCCGGTGGGTCGTATCGTAGAGTAACGAGACCACGCATGAGCCGGGGTAGGCAACGCGGATCAGGTCGCGGTTGGCGTTGATGGTGAAACTGGTGACCCGCCCGCTGGGCTCCTGGATGCGCCGGAGTTGACCGTCGCCGTCATAGGCGAAACTGGTGCGGCGGGCGAAGGGGTCGGCAACGGCCTGCACGGCGCAGCCGCCCCCGTAAGTCATGCTCCAGCGGCTGCCGGCCCGATTGCGGATCGTTTGCAGCCGACCGCCGGTGTCGTAGTGGAAGCTCAGGCCGTCCGGTTGGGTCTCTTTCCAAGTCCCGCCGGCCTCTTGTTCCAGCGCATTGCTGCTGGTCGACGGCGGGGTGTACAAACCGCCGCTCAGTCCGGTGAACAGATAGGAAGCGCCCGTGCCCGTGAGCACGCAGGCAGAATCCGCCGTGGCGGCGAAAACGCGGCGCTGGAACGTCCCGGTCCAGCCGGCGCCGCATTCGGTGAAACCGAGACCGAAACTGTTGTACGTTAGGATCGGCAGGGGGTCGAATGGTCCGGCCGCGGGGATCGATACTTGCAAGACCAGGTTGCCGGTGCCGGGCTGGACCCGGGCGTGGGTGACGGCCCCGCAAGAAACGACGGCGCCGCAGGAGACCGATTCGTGGAGCAGCTGCGCCGTCTGCTCGCAGAACGGGCTGGCGAGTTCCGCGGAGAGGTCGAGGTAGGTGCTGCCGCCGTCGAGGCGGTAGACGGGCTCGTCGCCGGGCCGGCAACCGCCCCCACGCCCGGGCGTGACGCATTCGACTACGATCGACAGAGCGCGGGGCGGAGTGCCGAAGCCGGGCGCAACGCACTTGCCTTGAAGGCAAGGGTTGCCGAGGTCCGGCTCCCGCGTCCACACTTCGCATTTGGTCTGCGGCGGCAGCCCGCCCAGCAGGATCTGGCCGAGCATGCTGAAGGGAGAACCCAGCTGTCCCGTGAAGACTGCGTTTCTATCGGATTGGGACATGGGCTACTCCCTTCACACCTGTTCCCGACGCACGGTGACGCTTTCTTGGATATGATTTGCGCTGCGCTGATCGTGATCGACGATGCGCTGGGGGTGAAGACTTTCAACTTTCGTCTCGGTGGATGCGGCTCCCTAAAAAATTCATCGACTCAGTCGCCGACAACAGGTCGCAGTTCGATCCGTGGTTATGCTCGACGTAGTCCGTGACGGCCGGGAGCGGCGCGCGGGCCTGGCCGTAGGCCGGGGACGGCGCGAGCAGCAGACCAAAGAAGCCGGGGAGAAGCAGGTTTTTCGGGTTCATGGCCGGATAGCTCCGGCGGGGCTTAACGCCCAACATTGTACGCGGACGCACATGGCGTCCGTCAATCAGTGCAGCTGAGAGAAGTGCGGCCGGGGGTAGTTGAGGCTCGCAACGATGAGAGCTGCCCCCGGCCGCCGCAACCCGCACGGGTTGGCGTTCCCAGTCAGAGTTTCTCGCTTGGCGTTCGCGCCGCATCTCTCGCTCCAGGGAATGCACGCCCGCCGTCAGCCGTGCCATCTCCGTCGCCAGCTTGCCGATCTCGGCGTGAGTGTCCCTGGCGTCGGTCTTGAACGTGTCGATGTCCTGGCGCCGGGCGAAGACCAGGAAGCCGAGCATGGCCGCCAGCAGCCCGGTCAAGCCGAAGTTGGCGACCGGTTTCCAAACGCCCACCAAGCCAGTGAGCTTGTCCGCGCCGTTGCCGTTGGCGGCGGGCCGGGCGTGGGGGGGGTGGTTGCTGTTGTCGGCGGACATATTGGTGGTTCCTCCTCTGCTCTCGTTCCTCGGTTGGTGTGGCCCGGCCGCTATCGCTTGCCTGCGCCGCTGGCGACGGCGATGAAGATCGGGTCCGCGTCGGGTGCCTCCTCAATTCCTGGCCACCGCCGCGAGCGAGGGCGAACCGAACTCCGCGCGTTATAGTTCCGAAACCGCCAACCAGTGGACGCCGAGCAGATCGCCGGCCGCCGTGCCGGCCGTTGTTGTTGTTTCGATGGCAAAGCCTTCCGACGTAATACTCACTGCCGATGACGATGAACAATCGGCAACGCCCGTGATGTTTCGCACCTCAGCGTTAGCGGCCGATGGATTGTATAGGGTGACGGTCGGCGTCCCGTGCATCGGAGTTGGAAACACAATCCGTGGGGACCGCACGGTGGAAGAGCCTGTGACTGGACTCGGCCAAGTGTATTCGCCCGTGTCCGTCCCGGCATTTTGAATCGGTTCCGTGTCGAAAGCGAAGGACTTTCGGCAGTATTGCCTTACCTGGTCGATCATTGCATACATGGGCAGGGGCTGCCAGGCTGTAGTGAACCCGCTCTGGTTGATCGAGAGAGTAACTTCGCCTATATCAATTGTGCCGTTTGCCGCAATGCCCGCATCACTCCAGATGGCGATGACAGAGTTATTACACGAAGTCGTGTGTGTCCCCGAACCGTAGTTGAATCGACTCCACGCCGTGGTGCAAGAGTTCGAGATCGACGCAGGGTACAACAGGCTGGTGAAAGACGTGAATGTCGGGTCCGTTCCAGTGCCATTCCACGAACTTATGCTGGTATCGACCGAATCGGCCGTACCCCGCCACTCCAGGAGGGCTGCCTTGAGCGTCCGGGAGATATCGCCGCGAGCGGTAAACTGGAACTGGCAGTAATAAGTCCGGAATGACACGGACACGCGATGAGGAATGATCTGCAAGATCATGATCTTGCCGGCATTGGTGATCTTCTCGAATCGGCCATAGTATCTCGACGTGAGCGTTGTTTCGCTAACCCCTGTATTTCGCTGGTAGCGTAAATCTGCATTCTCGCGGCGGACGATCCAATGATCTGGACCTATGGACCCGTCGCTAATCGTGGTCGGTGTGCCCGGCGTCTGCCTCTGGGCGGCGTCGAATCCGCCATTGACGGCATGGCTGAGCGGACCGCCAAGGAATCCGTTGCCAATCCGAATACTGCCCGCCCCATTGACGGTGTAGACGCCGTTTTCCGGGGACAGCGTGGCGCTGACTGGGGCGGCACCCGTGGAGCCGATGGCCAGCTGCCCGTTTGTCATGGCGGCGCGCTCCACGATCGCGCCGCCGCTGCTGCCCATCAGGCGGTTGTTGTTCAGCGCAGTCGTCGAGTTCGTCCCACCGTTGGCGACCGGCAAGGCCGTGCCGCTGTAGCTGAGCGCCAGCGTGCCGCTGGTGGTGACTGGGTTGCCGCTGACGGCCAGCACGCTCGGCACCGTCATGTCTACGCTGGTCACGGTGCCGGAGCCGCCGCCCCCGCTGGCCGAGATCTCGATGCTGCCGGCGCCGTTGATGATGGTGATGCCGCTGCCGGCCGTCAGCGCGGCGTTGACCGGCGCTGCGCCTGTGCTGCCAATTGGCAGCTGCCCATTCGTCATCGCCCCGCGTTCGACGATAGCGCCGCCGCTGCTGCCCATGAGACGGTTGTTATTCAGCGCTGCCGTGGAGTTCGTGCCGCCTTTCGCAATGGGCAAGACCCCCGTGGTGATGACGCTCGCGTCCAGGTTTTGGATGGCGCCCGCCGTCAGGCCGTGGGTCACCAGCGCGCCGCCGCAATGGCTGGTGGCCGTCGTCCCTTCGACGCCGCGCGTGACCGTCCAGGTGGTGGACCCCGAGCCGCCCGTGGTCACCAGCATCAGTTCGTTGTCGATCCGGATGCGGAATTGCTCCGAGGCCGGAAAGCCGCTGCCCGAAGCCACCGTGATCGAGGTCACGCTGTTATTGATGTCCCCGACCAACGTGGTCTGGGCGTTATTGGCGAATTTCTCGGTGGCCATCCAACGTACTCCCGAAATGCCAACATGGAAGCCAAACTCAGGACATCGCCTGCGGGCCAGACCCGCAGACGGATTGGCGACTCTTGAATTCGCACGCGGCTTTCAGGTCGTCCCAGTTTCCCTGGATCGGCAGCCGCAATCCACCGATCGCCGACCAGCGCTCGCGCCACTTCGGCTGCGGAGCGCTCCACCGTCCTTGGTGGGCCAGCCGGACCATCACGGCCCGCATCGCCTCCGGCTGGATTGCCGCCTTTGGGGCGCGAGTCAGCGCATTGGAGTTCGTCCGGATCACTGCCGGTGCTCGCGGCCTGTGGGGGACAACGTCGGCAGGTGGACGGCGCCTTCCACCTGAAGCTCTTGGCCCGGCGACTGCCGATGGCGCAAGACGCCAGCCGCTAATAGGCCGTCAGTTCGGACCACTCGATGTCGATGGACACTGCCGAACCGGCCGCTGCCCCCAACAGGACGCGGTTCTCAATGATCAAGCCTTCGTTCTGGACGAGGATCAAGGGCGACTCCCCGTCCGCAACCTTGGGGGTGTAACTGCCATCGAGCCGCGACGTTGGACCAGCCGTCGGGACCGCCGCCGTCATCCACAATCCGAACTGCCGCAGCGGGGCCGTGTCCTTGGTCAGCGTCCCGCCCGTCATGCCCGCCGCTATGCCGGCCACGGTGATGCCGCGCACGTTTGCGCCCGCCGTGGCGAAGGAGGTCCGCAGTTTGGAAATCGCGGGCGTCACGGTATTCGTGGTGTCCACCGCCGAGAACGACGTGCAGCGGTAGATGTCCAGGCTGTCCATGATCGCGGCCGTGTGCGCCGCCGTTTGCGTCCACTCCACCCGAATATCATGGATGACGATCAGGTTGGTCGCGTGCGCGTTCTGCAACTCGAACAAACGCGAGTTTGCGGCCTGTGTGGCGACCAGAACGGCGCGGTGCGATGTTCGATAGTGCCCGAGCACGCCAACCGGATCGGGCTTGCTGACCACATGCAGCGGTGAACCACTCTCCTCAGCGATGCCGGCCAGTGCCGCGCTCACTCCGCCTTCCAGGACTGCCATACATTTCTCCTAACTCAGGACCATGTAGGTGAACTTGACGTTGCCTCTGACCTTGCCGAGACGCACCGCCACCGTGACCTGATCCCTGGACGGCTGGCCAGCACCCGGCGAGCCGATGGTGAGCAGCAGCGCGTGAGAGGTCATGGGCGGTGTCTGCCACTTGACCACCGCCGACCCCGCCGCCGGCTCAACGGCGATGACCTGCACCGGCTGCATCTCCGCTTCATCGGCTAACGTCCCTTTGCCGGTGTACGGTCCGGGCGCCTGCCAGCACAGCACCTTGCTCGACGCCGTGATGGCCGCGTCCGTGATGGTGAATTTCCCACTCCATTTCGGTGTGGAGCCGAGGTCGCGTTCCACCGTGGTGCCAGAAATCACATTCTTGAGGCCGCCAGCCGTTAGCACCTGGGTCACAGTCGCCCCGTTGCTGTGCCCTGCCGCAGGGGTGCTTTCGATACCGCGCGTCACGTTCCAGGAGGTAGTGCCGGCCCCAGCAGTCACCAGCAGCAACTCGTTGTCGATGCGGATACGGAACTGCGGAATGCCCGGAAAACCAGTGGCGGAAACCACCGTCAACGTGGTGTCCCCACTGCCGATCGCGCCGTTGAGCGTGGTTTGGGCGTTGTTTGCATATTGCTCCGTTGCCATGTACGTTCCTCCTCCTGCGCAGTGCGTGCTTTGCACTGACCTGGTAGCTCATCTGCCCGAAAAGGGCGAGCTTTGGCCCCCA
>JAEUIF010000481.1 GCA_016795185.1 Planctomycetia bacterium
TACACGACCGCGCTGGCTTGCAAATTCGCACGCGACTCCGCTGCCCTGGGCGTCAACGGCCTGATGGTGCTGCCGGCGATGGTCTACAAGGGCGACGCGCGCGAGACCGTCGCGCACTTCCGCGCCGTGGCGCGCGCCAGCGCGTTGCCGATCATGTGCTACAACAATCCACCGTCGTATGGTGTGGACATCACGCCGGAAATGTTCGCCGAGCTGGCCGACGAGCCGACCCTGGTCTGCATCAAGGAATCCTCGGACAACCCGCGCCGCCTGACCGACCTGGTCAACCGCGTGGGCGACCGCTACCTGCTGTTCTCGGGCGTCGATGACCTGGTGCTGGAAAGCGCGCTGCTTGGCGCGGTGGGCTGGGTGTCCGGGCTGGTGAACGCCTTCCCCGAGGAGAGTATGCAGTTGTGGCAGTTGATGACCGCGGGTCGCTGGCAGGAAGCGCGCGAAATCTATCGCTGGTACACGCCGCTGCTGCACCTCGACACGCACCCGAAACTGGTGCAATACATCAAGCTGGCGATGGCGGAATGCGGGCTGGGCTCCGAGATGGTGCGTGCGCCGCGGCTGCCGCTGATAGGGAAGGAGCGAGAAGAGATTGTCGGGCTCGTGCGCCAGGCGCTGGCGCACCGTCCGGTGAAAAGCAATTAAGGCGACTGATTCGCGACGCACGAACGTTTGAGCAGTTTGCGACTGACTGTAGCGGTCCGCACAGCGGACCCTACAGTAATCTTGTAGGGTCCGCTGTGCGGACCATTCCAGCTGCTCTGGCCCGACGCGCCAGCGAGGGGAAGATTCCTTCACTGGCTTCTCAGTACGGGCGGAGCCTGGGAACGAGTAGTTACGCCGCCCGGCGCTGCTCCTGGTTTGTCTCCAGGTTCAGCGTTCGGCGGACGGTGTAAGCTTTCTTGCCCTGGCTCTCGAAGTAGGTGCGCGACAGCACCTCGCCGAGCAGGCCCATCGAGATGAACTGCACGCCGATCAGTTCCAGCATCACGGTCAGGTGCAGCATCGGGCTGCGGATGATCGAGATGTCGTGAAACACCTTATTCCAGACCGGCACCAGCAGGCTGAGCGCGCCCAGGCCCAGCGCCACCAGGCCGGCCAGGCCCATGATGTGCATCGGCCGCGTCAGGTAGCTGTGGAAGAACTTCACCGTGATGAGGTCCAGCAGCACGCGCACGCTGCGGCTCAGCGTGTACTTGGTCTGGCCGGCCACGCGCGGATGGTGGCGGACGGGCACTTGCAGCAATTTCGCGCCGTACTGCTGGGCCAGCACCGGCACGAAGCGGTGCATCTCCCCGTACAGCGATAGCTCCTCCGCCAGGTCGCGGCGCATGGCCCGCAGCGTGCAGCCCATGTCCTTGATGGCGGAACCCGTCACCCAGCGGATCAGCCAGTTGGCCGCCAGGCTGGGCAGCTTGCGGATGACGAAGTTGTCCTGGCGCTTGGCGCGCTGGCCGAAGACCGCGTCGTAGCCTTCGTGCAGGCGTTCGAGCAGCATGGGAATGTCGGCGGGGTCGTTCTGGAGGTCGCCGTCGAGCGTCACCAGGATGTCGCCGGTCGAATGGTCGATGCCCGCTTGCAGGGCCGCCGTCTGGCCGAAATTCCGCCGCAGCTGCACCACCCGGACGCGCGGATCGCGGCCGGCCAGTTCAGACAGCACCGCGACGGAACCGTCCGTGGAGCCATCGTCCACGAAGATGAGTTCGTGTTCGAGGCCGAGCGGGTCGAGGGCCGAGCAGAGCCGCTCATGCAGCGGTCGCAGGTTGTCTTGCTCGTCCTTGATAGGAATGATGACTGAGAGATTCATGGTCCGCTCGCACCTCGGGGCGCGGGAAGCGCCCAAACAGGTAGACCAGGCCGCCCGCCAGGCTGACGGCGGCCATCACCGAGAACCACAGGAACGCCAGCGTGAGGGCGGTTCCGGCCGGCACACCGACTTCCGCCAGGAACAGCACCAGGCCGCCCTCGCGGACGCCGTGGCCGTTCAGGCTCGGCAGCACCACCATGAGCAGCGACACCATCGGCACCGCCACCCAGTAGTAAGAGGCTGGCACCGGCGCGCCGATCGCCAGGCCCACCAACCAGACCAGCACCACGTTCGCCGCCTGCACGCCGACCGAAAGCAGCGTGGTCGTCACCAACAAGCCGGGTTGCTCGACCAGGGCCGTCCGCAGCGTGCTGATGGCCGAGCGCAGCACCGCGAGTTTGCCCGGAGACGATGTTCCGTCTTCCGCTTCAACGCTGTCCGGCGCGCCGCAACGGAACCAGACGACCAGTCCGCCCAGCAGCAGCAGGCCCGCCGTGGTCCAGACGCTCCACGCCACCCAGGCCGGCAGCGACTGCGGGCTGAACAGCACCGCGGCGCAGGCCAGCAGCAGCAGCACCAGCAGGCCGCTACAGCGCTCGACGAACACACTGACGAACGCGGGCAGCCGGCGGCCGGAGCCGTCGTCGAGATACCACGCCCGGACCACGTCGCCGCCGACGGACGTGGGCAGCAGCAGGTTGAAGAACATGCCGATGCAGTAGTAACCCAGGAAGACGCGCAGCGGCTGGTGGAAGCCCAGCGGCCGGGACAGCTGCTGCCAGCGAACGACGCTGCACAGCTGGGCTGCCAGATAAGCGCCCACCGCCGCCGCCCACAGTTCCAGCCGCAGGTGCGCGAAGGCGTGGGCCACCTGCGTCCAGTCGGTCCGCCAGGCGAGCACGCCCAGCAGGCCGACGCTCACCAGGATTTTGAGTCGTTTCATCGCGTTCCGGTGTTGGTCGTCCGCGCCTCATCCGCGGCGGACGGGGGGCCAGCAAGATACTCGCGCATTAGCGGCGTGGAGCCGTTCTGGTAGAAGTAGCATTGCTGCGCTTCGTCGAGCATGTCCACCATGAGCGTGTACGGTCCCGGCTGCGTGACGGTCGGCAGGGCCAGCGTTAGCTCGATGCTGTCGCCCGGCGGCACCTCGGCGCGGAACAGGCCGGCGCGGCCTTTCAGCAGACACCGGCAGCGCTGGTCGGTCAGCATGTAGCCGCAATGCACCCCCGCGGTGTTGCCCGGCCGAAAGCGCCAGGTCTGCCGCGACAGGTTCGTCGCCCGCACGCGCACGGCCCAGGGCCGCCCCAGCGGCGGATGGTCCGGGCTCTCCACCAGTTCGAGGTGGGCGCGGGAGGAGCCGGCGCA
>JAEUIF010000510.1 GCA_016795185.1 Planctomycetia bacterium
GCTCCGGAAGCAAGCCGGTTCCTTATTCTGGTGAGAAATGCGGGCTAGCGGAACCCACGCTGGAGACTTCAATGCCCACCCCCTCCGAGCCAAGCGCACTGGCTTGGCTCGGAGCCCCCAAGCCGCCGCGTGGCAACCGTACCGCAATGAACCGCACCAAGTCTGCACTTTTCTTGCCGGCGCTGGGCTATGCATGCTCTGGCGGCGGCGCGCGGTGGCCCTCTACCCACTGGTGCCTGGGTGCCCGTCTCGGAGCTTGGCCCTGGAGTCGGCTGCGCTTGCTCTGGTGCCTTGAGCCCGCTTGAAAGTCTTGTTCATCGTCCGACTCATCCTTAGAGAGCAAGGCAACCAGGCGCGCCCACCGCGACCCCGTAGAAAGTCGGCGCCGGAGCAGAAACTCGCAACGGCGCAGTCGCCTGTTGCTACAGCGGCTCAAGCCTGGTTCATGGAAAGGGGTCAAAAACCCAGTGTTTTGCCACTGCGCGCCAAATGCCTCTTGGCACGGAGGGTGCAAAACCCCAGTGTTTTGACCCTCCGTGCCAAAATGTTCATTTTGCTCTTACTGCCCTTGAACCAGCGCGCCCCGGTTTGGCAGACTCGGAGTGGCCCAGCAGCTGGCCCGGCCCCATTCAGAACCCACCGGCTATGCGAACGTATTGCTGACGCTCCCCCGCCTACGCGGGAGGCCCTCCTCGTCCAAGTTTGCCAACGATTGAGTAGCGGATTGGTTCAGACAGTTGGTCCTTGCCGCGCTCGCGCGCCCGCATTACCATGACGATGATTGTCAACAATCGTATTGTCGTCCGGTTCGGAGGTGCGTTCCATGCGCCGCTTCCCCCTGGTTGGCTGCTTGTTGCTGGCCTGTGCCGCCACCGCTTTCCCGGCCGACGGCAACCGCCTGACCTACCTCGACGAGAGCGATCCCTACTACGTCCATCGCACCTTCCCCAAGCTGACCACGCCGCAATGGGTCGGGGAGGAAGGCGTCGAAGCTGTGGTCATCCTGGCCATCGACGACATGAAGGACGTCAAGAAATACGAGACCTTCCTGCGGCCGATTCTCGACCGTTTGAAGAAGATCGATGGCCGGGCGCCGGTCAGCATCATGACCTGCTCCATCGATCCGCAAGACCCGCACTTGCAGACCTGGCTGAAGGAAGGCGTCAGCCTGGAGACGCACACCTTCGACCACCCCTGTCCGCTGCTCAAGGACGGCGACTTCAAGAAAGCCAAGGGCACCTATGATAAATGTGTCGATCTGCTGGCCAGCGTGCCGAACAGCAAGCCGGTCGCGTTCCGCATGCCGTGCTGCGATTCACTGAACACCAACAGCCCGCGCTTCTACGCGGAAATCTTCAACCAGCGCACCGACGGCGGCAACTACCTGCACATCTCCACATCCGTCTTCAACATTTTCACCAGCGCCGACCCGGACCTGCCGCGCGACCTGGTGCTGGACGCCGACGGCCAGGAGAAGTTCCGCAAGTACATCCCCGCGAACCGCTCGTTCGTCAACACCATCGAGAACTATCCGTACCCCTACGTCATCGGCAAGATGTGCTGGGAGTTCCCCTGCATGGTGCCCAGCGACTGGGAAGCCCAGAACCTGCACAAGTCGAACAACCCGCTGACGCTCCGCGACTGGAAAGCGGCCCTGGATTGCACGGTCATCAAGCAGGGCGTCTTCAACATGGTCTTCCATCCGCACGGCTGGAGCACGGCCGAGCAGTTTGTGGAGTTGATCGATCATGCGGTGACGAAGCACGGCAAGAAGGTGAAGTTCTTGACGTTCAAGGAAGCGCACGAGCGGCTCACCAAGAACTTGCTGGCCGGCAAGCAATTGCGACTCACCACATCCGAAAATGGCGTGCGCCTGCTGGACCTGAACAACGACGGCTACCTGGATGTGGTGATCGCGAATGCCGGCTTGCAGCAGAGCCGACTTTGGCTGCCGAAGGAACGAAAATGGTTGGACTCCGAGTTTCCGGTGGAACTTCTCGGCAATCGGTCATTCTACTTCGGAGTAGTGCGCGAGAATGGCTACGCTTCGTTGTTCTCGGACAACGAGGTCGTGAAGCGCACCTTCCACTTCGACGGCACCAAATGGACGGACAACGCGACAGACCGAAATCTGACTGGTTCGCCAGTTCCGCTACGCTGGCGTGCCGCGACCAGTCCGGAATTACACCGAGGAGTTCGCCTGCGCGATCTCGACGGTGATGGCATCTGCGAGGTTATTGTCCACGATTTTAACCATCGCGAGATATTCACCCTCAATAAAGACAATTCGTGGACGAAATTGCCGTTTGTGCTGCCAACCGCCACCAATCTGTACCCCAAGAGTGATGACGGCCTACGCTTCGTCGATCTCAACGGCGACGGTCGTGACGACATCGTCGTTTCCAACGAGAAAGAATTCGGCGTCTACCTGTTCATCGACATGAAAGAGGGCTGGCGGAAGGTCGTCGCGGGCAAGCCCGGCGATCCCGGCGCGCTGCCCATGATTACACGCGACGGCAAGAATATGGGAGCCTGGTTCCACTCAAAGCATCTCTGGGTGCAGAACGAGCACACGAACTTGCTGCCTAACCTGGTGGACCGCCGTTCGTTCGCGCAGCTTTTAGGGAAAGAAGGTGCGAAGCCGCAAGCGGTGGAGCCGAAAAAGATGCCCGATGGTTCCGATGGTCCGAAGTCGCCCGAGGAATCGCTGAAGTGCATCAAGGTACCCAAGGGGTTTGTCGTCGAACAGGTGGTCGCCGAACCGCTGGTGCAGGACCCCGTGGCCTTCGCCTGGGGCCGCGACGGCAAATTCTGGGTCGTCGAGATGGGCGACTATCCGCTGGGCGTCGATGGCAAGGGCAAGCCGGGCGGCAAGATCAAGTTCCTGGAAGCCAGCAAGGGCGACGGCAAGTACGACAAGGCGACCGTCTTCCTGGAGGACATTCCGTTTCCCACGGGCGTGTTGCCCTGGCGCAACGGCGTGCTCGTCACTGCGGCCCCAGACATCTTTTACGCCGAGGACACCGACGGCGACGGCAAGGCCGACACGCGCGAAGTCCTGTTCACCGGCTTCGTCGAGGGCAACCAGCAGCACCGCGTCAACGGCCTGGTTTTTGGTGTCGATAACTGGGTCTACTGCGCCAACGGCGATTCGGGCGGCAAGGTCAAGTCCATGAAGACCGGCAAGGTCGTCGATATTCGCGGCCGGGACTTTCGCATCCGGCCCGACAGTGGCGAGATCGAGTTGCAAACCGGGCAAACGCAGTTCGGCCGCTGCCGGGACGACTGGGGGCACTGGTTCGGCGGCAACAACAGCAATCCCCTCTGGCACTTCGCCCTGGATGACCACTACCTGCGTCGCAATCCCCATCTGGCCGCGCCCGACCCGCGCGTGCCGGTCCCGACGGTGCCGGGTGCAGCGCCGGTCTTCCCGATCAGCAAGACGTTGCCCCGGCCCAATAGCCCGCAGGCGGCGAATCATTTTACGTCGGCGTGCAGCCCGATGATCTATCGCGACGACATCCTGGGGCCGGCGTTCATCAACAACACTTTCGTCTGCGAGCCGGTGCATAACCTGGTGCATCGCGAAGTGATGAAGGCTCAGGGCAGCAGCTTCACCAGCCAGCGGGCCGAGGGCGAGGAGAAGTCGGAGTTCTTCGCGTCGTCGGACAACTGGTGCCGGCCGGTGTTCGCCACGACCGGGCCGGACGGCGCCATCTGGATCGCCGACATGTATCGGCACATCATCGAGCATCCGCAGTGGATTCCCAAGTACTGGCAGGACAGCCTCGACTTGCGCGCCGGCCGCGATCGGGGACGTATTTATCGCGTTTATCCCACCGGGGCCAAGCTGCGTCCGTTGCCGACAGGCCTGGTGCCCTTTGAAGACATTCGCGTGAACCTGGAAAACCCGAATGGCTGGTGGCGCGACCGCATTCAGCAGGGCTTTCTCTGGGAATGCACCAGCGCTAATGGCGATCCGAACCCGGACGTGCGCCAGCAGGTGCTGCCGCTCCTGGAAGAAACCGCGATGCAGAGCGCTCAGCCGCTGGCCCGGCTGCATGCCCTGCACATGCTGGCCGAGTTTGGGCCGCTGCCCGACGATGTGCTGCAAAAAGCGCTACTCGACCGGCATCCCGGCGTGCGTCGCCATGTCATTCGGCTGTGCGAGCCGCAGTTGAACAATCTGCCCAAGGGCGGGGCCGAGGAACTGTTCAAGATGGCGGGCGACGGCGATGCCCAGGTCCGCATGCAGCTCGCCTACACGCTGGGCGTCTGGGACCACCCCAAGGCAGGTCAGGTGCTGGCGGAACTGGCCATCAAGAATGCCGATGACCGCTTCATCTCCGCTGCCGTGATGAGTTCCGTTACTCCACGCAACCTGGGGCCGATGCTGCTCACCGTGCTGCAACGGGGCCGGCAAGCCGCGCCGCCGGCCGAGCTCGTAGAGAATCTCTGGCGACTCGCGAGCGCCTTCGGCGATGACCGCTCGCTCATCAGCTTGCTGACCGCCGTCAGTACATCGACCAACGAGCGCTACGAACCCTGGCAGACCACTGCACTGGCGGGATTGCTCGATGCACTGGAGCAACGCAACGTCACTCTGACGAAGCTGCACCAGGACGGCAACGCGGACCTGAAGGCCGCGATACAAAAGCTCGACGGTTTGTTCCAGGCGGCGCGCGGTGTCGTGGCCAAACCGCAGGCGGCTGCGGAAGAACAGTTGTTGGCGCTGCGGCTGCTCGGGCGCGGCCTAGACCGCCAGAAGGAAGACCTCGAACAACTCGCCGGCCTACTGACGCCGCAGACGGCGGGCGAAATGCAGGCTGCCGCCATCGCCGCGCTGGGCCGCCTGCGTGTGCCGCAGGTGCCGGAAGCCCTGCTGCGCGGCTGGAAGGGTTATGGGCCGGCGCTGCGTTCGCAAGCGTTCGACGTGCTGCTGCGCCGCCCGGAATGGCTGCGCGCGGTGCTCGACGCCATCGACCGCAAGCAACTGGCTTCCTCCGAACTCGACGCCAGCCGTCGGCAACGGCTGCTCGAACATCCGGACACCGCCATCCGGCAGCGAGCCGCAAAACTCTTTGCCGATGCCATCGCGCCGGATCGGCAGAAGCTGATCGAGCAATATCAGACAGCGAAGACCATGCCGGGCGATGCCGCACGCGGCAGCAAGGTTTTTGCCAAAACCTGTGCCGTCTGCCACAAGCTGGGCGACGTCGGCCACATCGTGGGCCCGGACCTGGCGGCGGTGGGCGACAAGTCGCCGCAGGGGCTGACCATCGCGGTGCTCGACCCGAACCGCGTCGTGGAAACGCGCTACGTCAACTACACGGCGCTGCTCAAGAACGGCCAGTCCGTGAGCGGCATCCTCGCGGCAGAGACCGGCAACAGCATCACGTTGCTGGCCCAGGAAGGCAAGCAGCAGACGATCCTGCGCAGCGACCTGGAAGAACTCCTCAGCACGGGTAAATCGGCGATGCCCGAAGGGGTCGAGAAAGATGTTTCACCGCAGGACCTGGCGGACCTGATCGAGTTCATCCGCTCGGCCACGCCCGCCGCCAAGCCCAAGACGTTTCCCGGCAACAAACCAGAAATCGTGAAGCCCGCCGCCGACGGTTCGCTGCTGCTGTCCGCATCCACGGCGGAAATCTACGGCACCTCTCTGGTGCTCGAAAAGCAGCACGGCAACCTCGGCTACTGGAATAGCGACGACGACCAGGCCGTCTGGTCCGTGGAGGTGAAGAAGGCCGGCAAGTACGCGGTCTGGCTCGACTGGGCACTGGCCGATAGCTCCGCCGGCAAGACCTTCGTGTTGCAAGCCGGCACGAACGAACTGCGCAACAAAGCCGCAGGCACCGGCGGCTGGGATCACTACAAGCAAGCCCAGGTCGGCGAGATCGTGTTGTCGGCAGGCGCGCAGCGTCTGACCTTCCGCGCCGGCGTGAAGCTTTATGCCAGCCCGCTGCTTGACCTGAAGTCGATCAAGCTGGTGCCGGTGGAGTGAGATGCTCTTGCCGCATTGATTTGCGAACCTTCGGCGAAGCGTGGTGACCTAACGCTTCTCCGAAGCGTCGCGAATCGGAGCGTCCGAAACGACTTTGGCTGCGGCCCAGCACGCGCTCGGCTACCAGGCGGCTGCCGAGCACGCAGGCCACGGTGCCCAGGCCCGGCCAGGTGCTGTCGCCGACCAGCCAGCAGCCGGGCAATCCCAGGTCGTGCGGCACCGCGTGCTGATTGCTGTTCGTCAGCATTTGCCGGACGCCGCCCACCGCGCCGCCAGGCCGCTGCGTGAAGCGCTCGTAGGTGCGCGGCGTGGCTACTTCCTCCACGAGCGCTGCCTGTCCCAATCGGGGATACACGCGCCGTGCATAGGCGATCAATCGCTGGCCCATCTCACTCTTGCGCTGTTGGTAGGCGTCGGCGTCCAACCCTTGCCAGTCTGCGAGTTGGCAATGCGTGGAGATCATCACGGCGCGACAGCCCGGCGGGGCGCTGTCGTGGTCACCTGGCGCGGACACCGAGATGAACATGTTGTTGCCGTTGCCGAGTGGTGCATCATAATCCTGCATGAGTTGATGATGGGTAAAGGCTTGCCCGGCGACTTCGTCTTCCGGCACGCCGAGGAACTCGACGATGGCACCGCCCAGTGACTTTTCGTCGCGCTCCAGGTAGGGACGAAGTCTGGGAGCCAGCTCCGGAATCAGGCGTGCGGTCAGCGTGGCCGGCACGGCGCTGACGACCTGCCGGGCGAAGAAGTCGCCACGCCGCGTGCGCGCCTGGAAAACGTTGTGCTGCTTCTGGACCTGCTGCACCGGACAGCCGACGCGCAGCGTGCCGCCGAGGGCGCGATAGTGTGCCGTGAAGCGCCGCCAGAAGCCGTGCATGCCGCCGGTGGCGCGCGTCAAACCCGCGCCGCGAATGGTCATGCCCAACGCGGCGTTGATAAGCGGTGCTTGCTCCACGGAGGCGTGCACGGTGTCTTCGAGCAGCAGCGACAGCAGGCCCCGCAGCGGCCGATCCTCGTGCAAGCCGCAGGCGCGCAGCGCATCGGCCATCGTCCAGCGCAGGTAGCGCACGAGCGGCAGATTGGCCAGTCCTACCCGGCGCGCGGCTTGCAGGACATCGCCGACCCCGGTCAGCGGTAGCGAGACGCCTGCACGGCTGGCACGCCAGAAGACCGTCGCGAGCTGGTCCATCCAGCGCCAGAAGCGTTGATGAGCGGGCGTATCGCCGAGCGTGCGCAGCCGTTCGACCGACCAGGCCCAGCTGTCGCGATGCAGCGTCACCCGGCGGTCGGGCAGCCAGGCGACGTAGCCCGGTAGCGCCTCACCCAACACGGGCGACAGGCCGATGTCCGTCAGCAATTCGCCGCCGACGCCGCCGGGTTCGAAGTCCACCAAAGTGGTCGCGCCCACGTCAAAAGCGAAACCGCGCCGCCGAAAGAAACCGGCGCAGCCGCCCGGCTGGCCGTGCGCCTCGAAAACGATGGTGCGCAGACCCCGCGCTTGCAAGCGCGCCGCGGTCGCCATGCCGGCGATGCCTGCTCCGATGATAGCCACATCGTACATATCACCGTTCTCCGCTGGTGAACGAGTTGCCGGCGAGGCAACCGCAGCCGGCCGACTGCGGATAACAGCGCACTGGTTCAAGCCGTCACAACCGACCTGGATTTCCAATGGCCGCCCACCTATGCTCTCGACCACGCGGAGCGAGAACGGCGCTGTGCAATTTCAAACAACGTACTCATGCGGAGGGGCACCCATGCTGCGCAGTATTCTGGCCGTGGTGCTGGGCATCATCGTGGGTGGGATCACGGTCGGCGTCGTGGAATTCACGGGCCATACTATCTATCCGCCGCCGCCCGACCTGGACGCTTCCAACCGGGAAGCACTGTCGGCCTATATTGCAACCGCGCCCATCGCCGTGCTGTTGTTCGTGATGGCGGCCTGGGTGCTGGGCGCATTCACCGGCGGACTGGTGGCCGCCTGGATCGGTCGCCGCGCGCCGGTCGTGCATGCGCTCATCATCGGCGGTTTCATCTTGCTGTCCGGCATCGCCAGCATGCTCTACTACCCGCATCCCGCGTGGTTCTGGGTGGTCGGCATTGTGACCGTGCCGTCCGCCGCCTATGCCGCCGCGCGCCTGGTTGGCCCGAGTCGCACCGTCTGAGTGGATTCTTTATCGCAGACAGCGGCTTGCTGACCCGTTACGATGGCCTGGAGTTGGTGAACTCTCTGGTCTGAGTAGGTTGGCACCGGCCCCCGCATGTCCCGCATCTATTACAAGGGCGTCCAGCTCGAACAGATTCGCAGCTTCTGCCGGGTGGCCCGGCTGGGCAGCTTCGTGGCGGTGGCCGCCGAACTCGGGCTGTCCGCGCCCACGGTCTGGCGACAGGTGCGGGCCCTGGAACGCGAATGCAAGGCCCCGCTCCTCGTCCGGCGCGGGCGCTCGGTGCATCTGACGCACGAGGGGCAACTGGCCCTGGAATTGCTCGAACCGCACCTGGTCGGCATCGACAGCGTCCGCGACTTGCTGCACGAACAACTGTCGGAAGCTCCTCGTCAACTCACCGTTGCTTCCACCTCGATGCTGCTGGCCGAGTTCCTCGGCGAACCATTGCAGGAGTTCGTCGCCGCCGAGCCGAAGGTCATGCTGTCTCTGCTCAACGAACCCGCCGATCAGTCGTTGCGACACGTGCTGGCCGGCGAGGCGGATGTGGGCATCGTGACCTATCTACCCGAAGAGGCGCTCGACCCGCAACTGGTGGTCGAAGACCTGCTCGAACTGCCCTGGCTGCTGACCGCCGTCGAAGGTCACCCACTGAGCAAAAAGCGGAACCTGAAGCTCGCCGACCTGCTGGCCTGGCCGTGGATCATGCCGGCGCGCGAGACGCAGCCGCGCCGGCATGTCGAGGAGATGCTGCGCCAGCAGGGAGTACGCGAGCAGATTCGCGTCGTGCTCGAAAGCCGGTCGTTCTCGCTGACGCAGACCTATGTCGCACTGGGCCTCGGCATCTCGCTTTGGTACGGCGGCAACCCGCGCAAGCCGGCGCCGGGCCTCTGGCTGCGCAACGTCTCGCAGTGGTTCGGCATCACGCCGGTGGCCATCGTCACGCGCAAGGGGGCGCACCTGCCCGCGCACGTCCAGGCATTTCTGCGCATCGTGCGTCGGCAACTGGGGCAGAAGTAACCAGCAACCCCTCTCCCCGCCGAATTGACTTTCGGCCTGTGCCCCATATCCTGACGGCGTTGTTCCGCGAACAAGAACCCATCCGAGGTGCATCATGGAAAAGCGCGCCAACGCCGTGACTTTCAAAGGCAACCCCTTGACGCTGGTCGGCCCGGCCCTGAAGGCCGGCGATAAGGCCCCAGAATTCGCCTGCGTGTCGTCCGGGTTGGAAATCGTCAAGCTGGCGAACACCCCGGCCAAGGCCAAGCTGTTCAGCGTGGTGCCCTCGCTGGATACGCCCGTGTGCAACCAGCAAACCAAGAAGTTCGACACCGACCTGGCGGGTCTCAAGGACAAGATTGCCTTCTACACCATCAGCCTCGACCTGCCCTTCGCGCAGAAGCGCTTCTGCACCGCCGAGAGCGTGACCAACGCGCAGACCCTGTCCGACGTGCACGACCACTCGTTCGGCAAGCATTACGGCGTGCTGATCGAGGGGCTGCCGTTGCCATTGCTGTCGCGCGCCATCTTCGTCGTGGACAAGGACAACAAGATCACTTACGCCGAGTACGTTCCGGAAGTGGCCAGCCACCCGAACTACGAAAAGGCCGTCGAAGCTCTGAAGGCGATTGCGGGCTAAAGGTCTCGTCCGTAGGGTCCGCTGTGCGGACCGTAGACCCTGTTTCAACAGGAATCAAAGGTCCGCACAGCGGACCCTACGAGTCGATCCTGAATCCTTGCGAAGCCGCCAGCGGCGAAATCCTTGAGAAGCCGCCAGCGGAAAATGTTCAAACCGCCAGGTAGACAAACAGGCTGAACCCCAGCGCCGCGATGCCCGCGAGGCTGGCGATGGCCCACAGCATGCTCTGCTTGCGCGCCGCCAGGGCCGTGGTGGAGATTGCCGTCCCCGCCTGGGCGAAGAGCAGACCGAAGAAGAACAGCCGGCTGCGCTCGCGATGGCGCTCCGCGTCCTGGCTCTGCTTGCGGACCTGCAATTCATACAGCTGCGCGGTCTGGCGGTTGAAGTCGGCTTCCCAACGGTAGCGCCGCGCCGTGTAGCCGTGGTCCGCCGCCTTGTATAGATTCTTCAGTTCCTCTCCCGCCACGATCAGCGCCACGTCGCGCTGTTGCATGTCGCTCGCCGAACGGCGCAGCGCACCGATGAGCTTCGTCTCGCTCTCGGGCAATTCTTCGACCAGGGCGACCGCTTCGCGCGCGGCCTGGTGGATCATTGCTGACAAGGCCAGCTGCGTGCGCACGAGTTTGCCCAATTCGTCGATCACCTTGTCGGGGGCTTCGAGTGCCAGTTCGACGTTGCGCGTGTTGCCCTCGGCGCGGTGAATCTCCGTGTCGATGTCCGCGCTATTCAGGCGCGTCAGCGGCGCGCCGCTGTCCTGGCCGTTGCTCATGGCCTGGACTTCCTCGGCGATAGCCGCATGCTCGATCGGCGCGACCGCAGCCCTCGGCATCTGCCGACTGCTGATGAGGGCGAAGGCGTCTTCGGCTTCCGGTGTGCGGGCGCGCCGGCCCAGCTGCTCGTGGTTCTTTTCCGCCGCTTGCAGCTGTTCATCGCTTAGTTTCACCAGCCGCGCGGCCGCCTGATTGACGGGTGAACCGTTGCCGCCGAGTTCGGACTGCGCGCCGTTGACCGCCAGTTGCAGCTTGCCGGCGGCGTCGCGGACGCGGCGCAGCTGCCGCAGATGGGCGTTGGCCGCCGTTAGCAAGGACGGTGCGTCGAGCACGGACATCCGCGCGGGTGCAGGCAACAAATCGAGGTAAACCTCCAGGCTCGTGCCCCGAATGCGCTTCACCTGGAAGAAGTTCCACTGGTTGGCAGCCTTCGACTGGCTTTGCGCTGCCAGCGTCCGGTAATACTGTGCCAGCGTCATCTCGCTGCTGGACAGGCCCGCCAGCACGGTGCCGATCACGGTCAGCACCACCGGGGTCGTGGTCAGCACGGTTTCCCAGGTGGACTTGCGCGACTTTTCAGAAGGCGTGGCGTCGGGTTGCGGTGCATCCATTGCGAGATCACTCAACAGGTTGCGGAAGAGTTCCGATACCGGGACGATCCGGCTGGGCATTATAACACGACCGGAAGCAACTCAACCGGCGCTGCTTTTTCGTTGGAAAGCGGGACGGCCTCGCTATAATACCTTCATCCAAACCAGCAACAGGACGGCAGACGATTCTTTTCGGATGATCCCATATCCTCCAGGGTAGCGCATCCGCATGGACGAATTGCAGCATGAATGTGGGATCGCGGCCATCTATCACCGACACAGCACGAGCACCTCGACCCTGACCCCGCTTTCGGGGCCAGAGCAGGTGTCGCGCCTGATGCCGCGGATGTTGCTCGACTTGCAGAACCGGGGCCAGCTGGCGGCCGGCTTTGCCACCTACAATCCGCACCGCGAACAACTCCTCGATTCATACCGCCAGATCGGGTCCGTCATTGAGGCATTTCGCCTCAATCATCAGGCCAAGTACGACAGCATCATGAAGGAGTACGCGGGCCGGGCCTCCATTGGCCATGTTCGCTACGCCACCTGCGGCGCCGACGACCGCAGCTACGCGCAACCCTTCGAGCGGCACCACGGCTGCAAGTGGAAGTGGTTCGCCTTCGCCTTCAACGGCCAGCTGGCCAACTTCAGTGAGCTGCGCTCCGAACTGCTCACGCTGACCGACTATCATCTGGTGCGTGAAACCGACACCGAAGTCATCATGCACTATCTCAGCAACGAGCTGTCGCGGGGCGATCAGCGCCCCGATCTGGTGCAGGTGTTTCGCAATCTGTGCGCGAAGTTCGACGGCTGCTACAACATCGTCTTCCTCAACGCGATGGGCGACATGGCGGTGGTCCGTGATCCGAAGGGGTTTCGGCCGCTGTGCATCGCGGAGGACGGCCCGCTGTTCGCCGCCGCCAGCGAGAGCGTGCCGCTGCTGAACCTCGGTTTCCGCACTGTGCGCTCGCTCGAACCGGGCGAGATCGTCGTCATCCAGGACAACCAGGTCCGGCAGGAGCGGGTTGCGCCGCGCCAGCAGCCGGCCCATTGCTTCTTCGAGTGGATCTACTTCGCCAACGTGGCCAGCACGCTGGACGAACGCAGCGTCTACCTGACGCGCGCCGCGCTGGGCAAGGAAATGGCCCGCATGGAACGGCAGCTGAGCCGGGTGCCCCTGGACGAGGACACCATCGTCGTGCCGGTGCCGGACACGGGCAAGGCCGCCGCCGACGCGATGGCTTACGAACTGGGGCTGCGGTCGGTCGAAGGGCTGATGCGCAACCGCTACGTGGGCCGCACGTTCATCGAAGGCGTCAACCGCGCCGACCGCGCTCGCCAGAAGTATACACCGCTGCGCGAGGTGCTGTCCGGCAAGCGCGTGCTGCTGATCGAGGACACCATCGTCCGCAGCACCACGCTGAAGTCGCTGCTACACCATATCCGCGAGCGCGGCGGGGCGCGGGAAATCCACGTGCGCGTCGGCTGTCCGCCGATCATCGCCCCGTGCTTCTACGGCATCGACATGTCCACCGTCCGCGAACTGTTCGCGCCGCGCTTCATGGCCGGCAACCGGCCGACTGTCGAAGAGCAGAACCAGATGGCGGCCGAACTGGGCGCGGACAGCCTGTTTTACCTGCCGCTCGAAGCCGTGGCCCGCTGCATCGGCCTGCCGGCCGACCACCTCTGCCGCGGCTGCCTGACCGGCGAGTACCCTACCACGACCGGCGAGAAACTCTATCAGCTGGCGCTGCGCAACCGCCACGGCGAAGGCAACGGCCGCACCTATGAATCGACGCCCGGGGCAACCGTGCGGTCGAATTGCTGACATCCCACCGTCGTGCCGCCTTCAGGAGAGGCAAAATGTATCTCGTGGAAGACCGGCGAAATGGCACTATTAACCTCGTCTTTACCTGGGATGATCCGCGCAAGGCTGGATACCAGGGGAAGGTCATCGAGGGAGTGACGCTCGACTACAACATGGACGCCGTACATCACTGGCCTGAAGGACAAGCTCGCCCCGATGCCTGTGTGGGACGGTCGCCCGTCGATTCGCGCCACTACCAGGTGTTTCAGTACGACCGAGATCTACGAGCAGCGGGCTATGAGCTGGTGGCGGGTACGGCTGCGGTGTTTGGCGCCTGGAAGGATTATCTCAAGGTGTCGGGCGCGGAAGACCTGTCAGATGAAGAGTGGTATCAGCAGCTGGATCGGTACGATGAAGCCGCCCGCCTGCGGCGACAGCGCGGCCAGGAGCCAACCGCTCCCGCCGGCAGTTCGCGAGACGAAATCGCCGCCTGGGTGGCGCGAAGGCATCTGATCGTGGATGCCGGCATCCGTGAAGTGTGGTACTTGCCGCGACAGGCCCCGCCGGAGGAAATTCGGCTGCTCGAACTGAGCGACCGCTTGGCGGGCGCGGAGCCGAAGACTGAACCGATTGATTTCGGACTGGATGTCGAAGGAGCCAAGTTCAAGTTGTTGGTTGCTGATATTACCAGCGATCAACTCAATCGCATCCGACAGGACCCGTCGCACTTGCCGCCCGGTTGGTCATTGGAAGAAAGCAAAATCTGGAGACGTGGGGCATGACCGAGCCGCAACGGTTGTTCCTCGTACAAGCCCGCGCGGACCATACCGTTTTCGCCCTGCTCCGACGGCAACCCGACCTACCGGCCTGCCACGCCCTCCACTACCTACAGATGGCCACAGAACTGCTTGGCAAGGCCCATGCCTGGAAGCACGGCCCGCACGCCAACACGCACCGCGCATTCGTGTCCTTCCTTCGCGGTATTTCCACGAATCGGAAAGCCCAGAAGCAACTGGGATTCGAGGGCCGGAACGAAAACTGGACACATTTGATCCGTAAGTGCGTCCCGTTGGCCGAACGGATCGAGGACCTGGCGCCGGCGCTGGCCCTTGATGGTCCCAACCCCGAATATCCCTGGCCCCGCCTTGATCCCCGAGTTGCGCCGGCAGAGCATTCCTTCGAGGTTTGGCAAGAACTTCAAGGAACTGGCGCTGGCAGGCAGTTCTTGAACTTGGTCGAGCAACTATTCGCAGCCGCCGAGACGTTTCTTGAGGCGATTGCCAAGACGCATGGATAAGCACAGCGGAGAACGCCGATGAAATGGTGCCTGGTCCTGGGATTGGTTCTCCTCGGCAGTTTAAGGGTAGGCGCAGCGCAAACGGAGCGCCCACCAAACGTCGTCATCGTCTTCGCCGATGATCTGGGCTATGCCGACCTCGGCTGCTTCGGCGCGAAGGGCTGGCAAACACCGCATCTCGACCGACTGGCGAAGGAAGGGGTGCGCTGCACGGACTTCTACGTGGCGCAGGCGGTCTGTTCGGCCTCGCGCACCGCGCTGTTGACGGGCTGCTATCCGAACCGCGTCGGAATCCTCGGGGCGCTGGGGCCAGCCAGCAAGCACGGCATCCACGCCGACGAGATGACCCTGGCCGAGGTGCTGAAGCAGCGCGGCTACGCGACCGCCATCTATGGCAAATGGCACCTGGGCCATCATCCGCAGTATCTGCCGACCCGGCACGGCTTCGACGATTACTTCGGCCTGCCGTACTCGAACGACATGTGGCCGAAGCACCCGACCGCCAAGTTCCCCGACCTGCCGCTGATCGAGGGCGAGAAGACCATCGAACTCAATCCGGACCAGTCGAAGCTCAGTACCTGGTATGCCGAGCGGGCGGTCAAGTTCATCGAGAAGCACAAGGACAAACCGTTCTTCCTTTACCTGCCGCACAGTATGCCACACGTGCCGATCTTCGTTTCCGAGAAGTTCCAGGGCAAGTCGAAGCAAGGGCTATATGGCGATGTCTTGATGGAGATCGACTGGTCGGTCGGCCAGATCATGGCGACGCTGGCCAAGCACAAGCTCGACGACAACACG
>JAEUIF010000535.1 GCA_016795185.1 Planctomycetia bacterium
ATCGCGCTGCGGCTGGCCCGCGCCGAGGAAGAAATCAAGCAACGTGCCAGCGGCGAGCCTCGGCAAACCGTGACCGTGGAAACGCGCAGCTACAGCAAGCGCGCCGGCGACATCGAGGACATGGTGCAGGTGACGCTGAACCGTCAGCGACTGAAGGTGCGCTGGGGCAAGACCGGCGAGCCCATGCGCTTGCAAACGTTGCAATACAACACCGTGGACGAGGCCCGAACGGCTTACTTCGCCCGCATCGCCGAACTGGATGCGCGCGGCTACCTGGACGCTACCACAGGATGACCATGACCCGCATCGCCGATCCCCTCACCCTCTGGCGCAACGTCGTCCAGGCCGGCGGCCGGCAGGCGTACATCGCCGCCCAACTGGAGCAGCGCGGTTTTCTGGTCGCGCGACGCGAGACCGACGGCATGTCGGAGCGCGAACTGGCGCAGTACAAGCAATCGCTCAAGGCCGAGGCTGCTGAGCGGCGTAAGCTGCGCCAGGAAGCTTGGCTCGCCTATCGAGCGAATCACATCGTCCATCTCGGTGACGGCGTCTACTGGCACGACGAAGCGACGAAGGACCGCTGGGACTTGCCGTACGCCGAGGAACGGGCCGCCGAGAACGAACTGCCGGCGCTCGATTCACCGCAGCAACTGGCAGACGCCCTGGGCCTGACGGTAGCGCAACTGCGCTGGCTGGTCTTCCACCGCGAGGCGGCCACACGCATCCACTATCACCGCTTCACCATCGCCAAGCGCGACGGCAGCGAACGGCCCATCTGGGCGCCGTGCAAAAAGCTGAAGGCCGCGCAGCGCTGGGTGCTGCGAAACATCGTCGAAAAGCTGCTGATCCACGGCGCGGCGCACGGCTTCACCGCCGGCTGCTCGGTGTTGTCGAATGCCCGGCAACACACCAACTCGCGCATCGTCGTCAAGCTCGACATTCGCGGTTTCTTTCCTACGGTGACGCTGCCCCGCGTGCGCGGCGTGTTTCGCCGGGCGGGCTATCGCGATCAGCTCGCCACGCTGCTGGCCCTGCTCTGCACGGAAGCGCCGCGCGAGGTCGTCGAGCAGAACGGCCAGACGTACTACATCGCGCTTGGCCCGCGCTGTCTGCCGCAAGGCGCGCCGACCAGTCCCGCGCTGACGAACGCGCTCTGTCTGCGGCTCGACCGCCGCCTGACCGGTCTGGCGCACCAACTCGGCTGGCGCTACACCCGCTACGCCGACGACATGACCTTCAGCCTGCCGGCAGGCCACACGGGCGCGCCGCGTCTGGGCACGCTGCTCGGCATCGTCCAACGCATCGTCGAGGAAGAGGGCTTTCGGCTGCACCCGGACAAGACGCACGTCGCCCGCGCCAGCAGCCGGCAGAAGGTGACGGGCCTGGTGGTCAACGGTGACGGAGTGCCGCGCGTATCTCGCAAGCTGCGCCGCGAATTGCGGGCCGCGGCGCATCGGTTGAAGCACGGAAAACCGCTCAAGGAAGGCGAGAGCCTGGCCCGGCTGGCGGGCTACGCCGCGTACATCCACATGAGCGACCCCCAGCGCGGCGCGGCACTGCTGGCCGCATTCAAGTCGGCCGCGCCAGCGACATGATGATCACTTTCGACTCGGCACAATTTCCAGGCGATTGCCGGTGGCGCGCGTGAAGAAATCCACCACCGATGCGCTCAAGCGCGTCGCACGCGCGGCCATTTTCGGATCAGGCTTGGCCGCTCCGTCGTGCAACAGGTAAAAGGCCATGCGGTACTTCTTCATCGCCTCGGCAGCGGGCGGTTCGCGCGGCCCCATCACCGCCACCACATCCTGGACCTTCACGGGCACCTTCACCGCCTGCCAGCGATTGCCGCCGAGATCTTTCAGGTCTTGCAGCAGAAAAGTTTCGGGCACCTGATCCGGCGACAGCAGGCCCATCACATACAGGTCGAGCGCTGAATAGCCGCCGGGCACGATGGCATGCAAGTGTTCGCTCTTGCTGAAGGTGCCGTCCTTGTTCTCGCGCCAAAAACCGCCGCCCATCGGCGAATGCTCTGGCATCGGCCGATCCGCGTAGAACTGCGAAACCGCATGCACTGCCGGCGTATGCAGTCCCGGGAGCCAGTGGCCCTGCTCGTCGCTCAGCCATACTTCGCGGCCACTGGCGGCGTTCTTGAAACGCAGGCTCATGCCCCAGCGATGCGTGCATTCGTGGGCGCACCAGAAGACGCCGTGCCCGTGGTTGCCCCAGCGCCGGTCGCCGTGCGCCCCGGCCTCCGCGAAGAACGGCGAGCCGATCCACACCGTCTCGGCCGTCAGCTGAATGGTCTTGGTCCCCAGGGGTTCCGGGGAGCGCGGCGTTTCAGCCGCTTTGCCGATGCCCTTGATGGCCACGTTCATCGGGTTCGAGCCACCGCCCTGACCGAACAGGTCGTCGATGCGGAAATCGGTGAACACCAGGGCGATGTCGTCCTCCGAGGGCGAACGCGCGTAAATCGACCGTAACTGGACATCGTAGCTTTTCGACACATACGGATAGTGGAAGACCTCGAAGACATTGCCCGAGAAAACGCCCTTCGACTTCGACAAGTCCAGTTCTGCCGTCGCGGCCTTGGCGAGGTCCACGGCGCGCCTCTGCTCGGGCGAGGCGATGCGAGCCGAACGGCCCTCCGCGCCCCACCAGATCACATCGCCGTGGTAGGACAGCTGCTTGGCTGCGCCGAGCAGTACCTTGGAAACGTACAGCTCCACCGTCTTGCCCTGAACGATGAAGGCCGCCGTCCGCGGTTCCGCGCCCAGCGTGCTGCGCCCATGGTGAGCGTCCGTGGTCGTGACCGAAACCTGGCCCTCGCAACTGGCACTGTGCAGCATCAGCCGGTATTCGAGCATGCCGGTCAGCACCTTGGCCGGCACGTCGTTGCGCATGGTGATGACGAAGCGCAGATTGGTTCCCGCATCGTGAACATCCACGGAGGCCACGTCCACGTTGGCTTCGGGCGCTTTGTCCTTGGCTTCCCAGCGGTCGAGGGCTTCACCTTTGACAGCCTGCCCGGTGAACAGCCCAACGATGCCATCCGCTTCCTTGACCTGGGAATAGGCCATCTCGATGACGCCGGTGCGGTACAGGCGGACCTGGAAGGCGTTTGGCCCATTGACGACATGGCCGATGTTGGCGCGCGGCACGTTCCAGGTGACGATCAAACGTTCGGCTTCCGACTGGGCGAACACTCGACCGAGCTTGGCATTGCTGTCGTAGGTCGCCCAGAGGACGGCGATGGTCTTCTCCAGCCCGGCGCTGGCACGTGCATCCAGAGCGGCCGCCGCCGAGCGCATGCCGCCGCTGGGCCAGGGTTGCCGTTGCGTCCAGCCTTGGCCTTCACCGGCCTCAAAGGTAATGCTGCCGTTGTTGTTGATGTGGACCGCTTCCCACTGCTTGCCGCCGAAAGGAAAGCGGAAGCTCAGCGGCGCGCGCCAGCTCTTGGCCAGCGCCGGCCCCTCCGCATTGCGGTAGTCCAGCACGGTCTGGCAAGGCACCAGGGCGCCGGTTGGCAGCATTTCGAGCTTGTACCCGCCGTTGGCCTGCGGCGTGTAGCGAAGCGTTTTGCCTTGCAGGTCGAAGAGGTTGGCCGGCTTTTGAATCAGGCCGTCGATGGGCAGCACCGTGACCGGCACCACCGCGTTCTTGCCATCGCTCTTCGCGGTCTGGCCCGGCGTGCGGGCCGACGGCCAACCGAAAACCAATGCGAAAGCCACCAGCGATGCCAGGACGAACCCTTGCCGGATCATGGGCAAACTCTCCGTGGGATGACGAACCGCTGCGGTATCATTTTCTGGGCGGCCCGTCGCTTTGCAGCCAGGCGAACAGGTCGCAGATTTCCTGATCGGTGAGCGGATCGAGGATCTTTTCGGGCATCAGCGATTGCGCGGCGGCGGCCAGTTCGTCGATGTTGTTCTTGGCGATTACCGTGCGCTCGTTCTTGGCGTCGAGGATCGTGAGCGCCTGGGCATTGTCCTCGGCAATCAGGCCGGTGATGATGCGGCCGTCCTTGGTAATGACGTTGTGCGCCACGTACTCCGGCCGGATGAAAGCGCTGGGATCGACGAGGTTCACCAGCAGTACTTCGAGGTTCTTGCGGTCAATGCCGGTCAGTTCCGGACCGACCTTGTTGCCTTCGTTGAAGAGCTGATGGCAGACCGCGCAATGCTTGGTGAATAACTCTTTGCCCCGCGGCGCATCGCCCTTGCCGCGGCGGACAATCAGTGCCAGGCTGCGGATGCGGCTTTGCTTCTCGCCGGAACTTTGCGCCCCAACCTTGCCCCAGTGCTTCTCGATCAGCTTGGTGATCTGGTCGTCCTTGTAGAGCATCATGCGCTGCAACTGGTCGAGCGGAATCTGTTTCGGTTCGAGTTGCTTGGCATCGACGAGCTTCAGCAGGCTGAGCGCGGAGGCGGGCCGTCCGGCGAGCAGTGTCTGTGCTCTATTGCGCAAGTCGCCGCTCAGAGCGGGATACAGTTCCAGCACCGTGTCGCCGATGCTGGCATCCGGGAAACGTTGCAATGCGGTCAGGCAGGCGGCACGCAGCTTCGCATCGGTGCCGTCGCGCAGCAGTTTCAGGAAGACGGGGACGCAGTCGGGCTTGCCGATCTGGCCCAGCAGGTCGATCAGTCCGAGACGTTCGGTCGGCGGCGTCTTGGAGTCCGCCAGCAGTTGCAGCGTCTTCTGGTAGGCGGCGGTGCTGCCGAGGCGAACCGTCAGGCGCAGGAGGGTCGGATCATTGGGCCGCGACTCGGTCAGCGCCGCGAGCGGCCGGGTCAACTCCATCGGTACGGCGTTGAGCGCCCGGCCTTCCAGGGCCTTGTCCACGCCCGCGATCCACTTGTCGGCGTCCTTGGGCTCGCGCAGGTTCTCCAGCAGGCGCGCACAAGCGGCCAGGTCCGCCGGTTCGCCGCCGGCCATCCAGCGGCGGGCGAGGCGCTCCAAGATGAACTGATTCGCCAGAGGTGCGCGGACTATTTCAGGCTCGGCGAACAGCTTGAGCACGTCCGCGCGGTGCGATGCCGCCTTGTCCTCGATGGCCCACCAGGTCAGCAACGGCAGGTGCGGGTCGCTCACATCCTCCGCGCGCAGCAGCAGGGCACGGACGATGGGCAGGCTGTCGCCAGCGGACAGCCGTTTGGCGGAACAGGCCAGCTGGCTGCGGACGCGGTTGCTCGTGTCTTCCCGTGCTAACCGGACAAGCCGGGACGTGACCGGCGCGGCGACTTTCTTCGGATCGCAGAGCAGCCGTACCGTCCAGGTGCGGACGTCTTCGTTGGCGTGGTCGAGCAGCTTCATGGCCAGTTCGTCGTTGAAGCCGCCGCTGACGTACAGCGCCCACAGCGCTTCGAGGGCCAGGTCTTCCTTTTGTTCCTCGATCAGCTTGCGGAGGGCCGGAACGACTGTCGTGTCGCGGCGTTCGGCCAGGATGCGGCGGGCCTCGCGGCGTTGCCAGTCATTGGGGTGCGAAAGTAAGGCGACGAGTTCCTGACTGGTGCGTTTGCTCAGTGGTTGTTTCGCCAGGTCAACAGCGGGCTTCCGCCCGCCGCTCGCCGTCGTCGCTTGCAGCTTCCAGATGCGGCCGCGCGTGCGGTCCCAGTTGTCCACCGGATCGACGTGGTTGGCCCGACGATCCGCCCAGTCCGCGATGTAGACCGCGCCGTCCGGCCCGGTCAGCAGATCGACGGGACGAAACGACATATCCTCGGAAGCAATCAGCTCGCCGCCCCACTTCGCGGTGAAGCTCGAACCCTTGCGCTCCATTTGGTGCCAGTA
>JAEUIF010000549.1 GCA_016795185.1 Planctomycetia bacterium
GGCCTGAGCTTCACCGACGGCGAAGCGCACCTGAACGCCGCGATAGTTCTGTTCGGCATCCGCGCCGGGTGGTGCGCCGGCGGCGTCGAAGACCACCGTGACCTGCCAGGCATCTTCACCGTAGCTGCCGCGCAGCAGTCCGAGCAGCCGGCCCCGCGCCGCTTCCAGGCTGCGGCCCGCGCCACGGCGAGCCGGCAGGCCCAGAGCATGGAGCAGGTTGTAGCCGTCGATCAAGAAGAGCATGGTGGAATTATACGATGCGCTGCACGGCAGCACTCCGCCCGGACGAAATAGAACCCGCCCGGAGCACCGGCAAAAAACGCCGGCGCTGCGGGCGGGTTACGTCGCAGCTGCCCAGAATGGCGGGCGCGACTCAGGGCTGGGTGACCTTGTTATAGGTCGCCTTGTCGATGTCCTTGAGCGCGGCCAGCGCATAACGCTGAGCGCGCGGCTTCGAGTTGTCCTTCGCCACTTTCACCAGCGCGGGCACCGCTTCCTTGGCTGTGTCGTAGAGTTTGTTCAACGTTTCGGTGGCCTGTACCTGCATGTCTTCGTCGGGTTCGCCGAGCATCGCGATGAGCGCGGGGACCGCGGGCTTGGCGTCGGCACCGAACTTCGGCAGGGCGTTCGTGGCGGCGAAACGCAGGCTAACGCTGTTCTTGGGCGACTTGGCGGCTTCCGCGAGCGCGATGACGACTTCGCCTTTGCCCTCGCTGGTCGGTCCGACCTGGGCCAGCATGTTGGCGGCGTTGTAGCTGCCGCCCTTCATGGCCGTGACCAGCGCCGGTACGATGCGCGGATCCTGGGGAGCGTAGGCGATCAGTGAATTGGTGGCGTATTCGCGCAAGGCAGGGTCTGTGGCGTCGATGCCGCCCACGAAGGCGGACAAGGGCTGCCCATCGTACAGTTGCTCGGACGGGCCGCAGCCAGCCACGGACAGCATCAACACAATCGGGAGGAACAGTAGAAATTTCGCACGGTACATGGTGAAGGTTCTCGGTCGCTGGACTCGGGGGATCGTGTGAGCGACAGGCCGCTCCAGGCGAGTCCCATCCTTCTTGTTTACCATGTCGTGGGGCCATCCGGCAAATCGAAATCGGCGCTGGCACCGTCCGCGTTGAATTTACCTCGCTGCGGGGCTAGTCGCGGGTGGCACGGATGGAAAGCGAGGGATCGCGGGCCGTGGGGGCGGCAGGCAGTATGCTTCCAGTTCGACGATGTGAAACCACTTGTTATCCGAATTGTAGAGCCCTTGCAGGCGAATGGCTTTGACGGGGCGCGCGGGGAAAGTGATCGTTTGCCAGCTGCGCCAATCGCCGAGCCGACGATCCGCCAGCGTGCTAAACGTCTGACCGTCGGCGGAGACTTCGAGGAGATAGCGGTAGTTGCGGCGGTTGCCGTCCCAGAGCAGTAAGCGGATTTCTTGCAGCTGACAGACGTACGCCAGCTGCACGGTCCAGGCACAGGGCCAGGCACCCTGGGCGAAACCCAGGTAACCGGTATAGCCGGTCGTCACGCCGTCGATCAGCGCTGCCGACGGGCCGGGGCCGGTCACGGTGGCGCCCTCGGTCGCCAGTGCCACGTTGCCGGCGATGATGCGCGGCCCGGGCTCCGTCGCCCGAATGCTCGACGTGGGTCGTGCCCGGGCGACCGTGCCCGATGTCGGCGACGGTGAACCATCCAGTAACGCCACAAGTCCGAATAGCAGGCCGGCCGCCAGCAGTCCGATTGCGCCGATCGCCAGCTGACGACGGCGTGGCCGCGAGTGCGGCACGTCCGGGCTGGCGGAAAGTATAAGCGTTGAGTCGCGTTGGCGCGGGGCGATGCCTGTTAATGCGGTAGCCTTTTGCACCATGGGCCGCAGCGCTTCCGCGAGCGCCGACGGTGTCGGGTAGCGGTCGACGGGGCGCTTGGCCAGCAGTCGGCGGACCACGGCTTGTATGTCGGCAGGTACGTCCTGGCGGAATTGCTCGAAGGGCGGCGGTTCGGCCTGTTGGTGTTTCATCAGTTTTTGTGCCAGCGTGCCGTTGGCAAACGGCGGCTGCCCGGTCAACAAGAAGTAGAAAGTGCAGCCCAGACTGTAGAGGTCGGAGCGGATGTCGGCGGCGTGAAAGTCCAGCGCCTGCTCGGGGGCGAGGTAGTCGGGCGTGCCCATCATGCCCTTGCCTGCCAGGGTCAAGGCCGCGCCGTCATCCGCGCGCTGGCGCGGTACGCGCGCCAGTCCGAGGTCGAGGATCTTGATGTGCGGCGCGCCGCTGACCTGTGTCGGCATGGGAGTGACGCTGGAGATGCCCGCCGAACGATCGCTGTTGTTGCTTCTGCCACCACTCAGGAGCAAGTTGGACGGTTTGATGTCGCGATGGACCAACCCTTTCTCGTGTGCGTGCTGCAAGCCGAGCGCTGCTTGATGCATGTAACGACAGGCGAGCGCCGGGCTCAGCGGCCCTTGTTGCCGGACGATTCGTTCCAGGTCCGCGCCCTCGATGAACTCCATCACCAGAAAGTGTGCGCCGTCGCACAAGCCAGCGTCGAAGGCGTGGACGATGTGCGGGTGCGACAGTTGGCTAATCAGCTGCGCTTCGCGGTGGAAACGCTGCACGACCTCGGCGTCGGCGAGCAATTCGGGGCGCAGCACCTTCAGGGCGACCAGGCGTTGCATGGCCGTATGCCGTGCCTTGAAAACCTGGCCCGTCGCACCTTCCCCCAGGCGGTCCAGCAATAGATAGGGACCGAATCGGAGCGAGGCGGCACGCCCCGCAAGCAACAGATTGGCCTGGAACGAACTGAGCCAGCGCCGCCGCACCAGTTCGCGCGCCAGGGACAAACCGTCCGCAAAGCGCGCACTCAGGCGGGCTGCTTCGTCCCGCTGCGTCCCGGACAGCACGGGGACGCGACGCAACTCCTCGAGCAACCCTGCCGTCGAATCGACGCCCGTGCCAGTCATGGTCACTGGCCCTCGCGGGTCGCGATCAGGCGAAAGACACAGAGCGTGCCCTGGTTGAGCACGCAGAGCAAGTGCCGACCGTCTCCGCTGAAGGCCAGGTCGGTCGCCATGCCGGGCACGCGCCAGCTGCGTCGTTCCTTGCCAGTGGCAATGTCCCACAGCAGTAGACGGCCGTCATTGCCGGCGAGCGCCAGGACCTGGCCATCGGGCGAAAGCGCCAGCGCTCGCGCCCAACTCAGGTTTAGCCCTTCCAGTGCCCGCCCGGCACCCGCCCGGCTGGCGGTATCCCAGCGATAAATCGCGCCGTGCCCGCTGCCCGAGATTAGTGCTTTGCCGTCAGGCAGAAAGGCGAGCGATTCGCCGCTGTAAACCGAAAACGTGGTGCGTTCGCGCAACGGGTCCAGTTCCCAGAGCTTGATGACCCGCTCGTTGGCCCCGGTGGCGAGCAGCCGGCCATCGGGGCTGAAGGCCAGTGCATGCACCGCTTGCGTGTGCCCGAGCAGCGTGCCGCGGTCCGCACCGGTGACGGGATCCCACAGGCGGGCAGTTTTGTCGTGGCTGGCGGTGGCGGCCAGCGTGCCGTCGGGGCTGAAGGCGGCGGCGGATACCGGGCCACGATGTCCGCGCAGTTGCTGGACGACCTTGCGCTGGCCAACGTCCCAGATCATCACCTGATGGTCCCAGCCGCCGGACAATAGCGATTTACCGTCTGGACTGTAGGCCAGCGCCAGCACGCCGTGCTGGTGCTTTTCGAGATTGGCCAGTTCCTTGCCAGTAGCGGTGTCCCAGAACCGGATGCGCCCGCCCTGGTGCCCGGTGGCGAAGGTGCGGTCGTCCGGAGCGACCGCCAAGGACTGCACCGGCGACAGCTTGCGGTGCATTGGCACGTCTTTTTGCTTCGCGAGGTCCCAGAGGCGGACTGACCCATCGAAAGCGGTGGTGGCGGCCGACTGTCCGTCCGCCGCGACCGACAGCGCGATCGCTCCGCCGTGCTGCCGTAACGTACCTTTTTCCTGACCGTTCGTGAGATCGAACAACCGCAACACACCGTCGTGACTGCACACCGCCAGCAGTGCAGATTTCGGGACGAAGCTCACCCCGCCGACGCCGTGCCCCAGGTCGCGTGCGCCGGTGCGCTCCTTCTTCTGCCCGACATCCCACAGGCGCAGGGTCTTGTCGGCGCTGCCGGAAGCCAACGAATGGCCGTCGGCGGAGTAGTCTAGTGCCAGCACCGATCCCTGGTGGCCATTGAGCTGCGCCACTTCCTTCTTCTGCTTCAAGTCCCAGATGCGGATGGTCTTGTCCTCGCCCCCGGAGGCCAGCAGGCCGTGATGCGGCGCGAAGGCCAGGGACAACACCGGGCCGTGGTGACCGTCGAGGCGGAAGAGTTCCTTGCCTTCCATGTTCCAGAGACGAATCACCCCGGTGTTCTTGCCGGGATCGGGATGAGCGCCGGTGGCGACCAGCCGGCTATCGCCCGAGATCGCCACGGCTCGGACGTTGCCTTGATGCCGCAGCACGGCTCGTTCCGCGCCCGATTGCATATCGAGCAGCCGGGTCGCCCAGTCGTGGCAACCCGCCACCACGGTCTTGCCGTCCGGCGACCAGGCGAGCGCCGTGATCGGCGCGCTGGCCCCAGCGAACATCCGCAGGCGATTGCCGTTCGAGGCATCCCATTGATAGACCATGCGGTCATCGCCGCCACTGACCAGGCTCTTGCCATCGGGCGCGAGCGCGACCGACCAGGCCGCGCCCCCGTGCCGCAGGCGACCGTCGCCGATGACCAGCACCAGATCTCCGCCAGGGTGGCCGTCTAAGCGGACCTCCGCCGGCACCGACTGTGCGTTCAGCGCATCAAAAGGCGAAGGCAGCTTCCGCAACAATTCAGCCGCACGGACCCGTGTCGGGCTCAACAGAAACTGCGTCCGGTAATTCACCACGTCTTGACGCAGTTGCCTGGCATCGCTGCGCGGATCATCGGCCCGCGCCACCAATCGGCCAAGCGCTTGCTCGGCGGCCTGCTCGACCGACAGCGGAGC
>JAEUIF010000621.1 GCA_016795185.1 Planctomycetia bacterium
TGGTGTGTGGACCTCGTGCTGGGAAGGCAGTGACGCAGTGGTTTTCGAGTCGAGCGGTGAACGTCAGTCCGCTGTTAGTGGCGTCAGTAGCCGGTGGTTGCAACAGCGGGCTCACGCCCGCCGCTCACCCAACGACACGGCCCCGGGCAAGTCAGTAGACTTGCCCGGGGCCGTGTCGTTTATAGTCGTCGACTACTCCACCTCGGCGAACTCGGCCAGCTTCTGGCTGCGGATTGGTTGCCGCAGCTTCAGCAGGCCGCGCGCCTCGATCTGGCGGATGCGTTCGCGGGTGATGCCGTAGACCTTGGCGACTTCGTCCAGCGTGCGCGGATGGCCGTCCCGCAGACCGAAGCGCAGCTCGATCACTTCCCGCTCGCGCGGCGTCAGTGAACGCAGCACCTCCGCCATGCGTTCGCGGAGCAGCTGGAGGTCGGCCAGCTGGCCTGGATTGGCCGCTTCCGAGTCGCTCAGGAAGTCTTCGAGCGCCCGTTCACCGTCGCCGCCGATCGGCTCGTGCAAGCTAACTGGATGCCGGCCCACGACGCGGAGCGAGCGCGTTTCCTCGGCGGAAACGCCGAGAATCGCCGCGATCTCCTCGACGGTCGGCTCGCGGCCCGACGCCACGGACAGTTCGCCGCGCACCCGTTCGATGGCCGCCAGCGTGCTGACCTGATGGCAGGGCACCCGCACCGTGCGGGCGTGGTCGGCCATCGCCCGCGTGATGCCCTGGCGAATCCACCAGGTCGCGTAGGTGCCGAACTTGAAGCCCAGCCGGTGCTCGTACTTGTCCACCGCCCGCATCAGGCCGCGATTGCCTTCCTGAATGAGATCCGCGAACGGCAAGCCCCGGCCGCGGTACTTCTTGGCGATCGAGACCACCAAGCGCAGGTTGCCCTCTGCCAGCGCCCGGCGGGCGTGGTGGTAGACCTTCATGCGCGCCTGGATGATGTCGCCGAGCCGTTCGAGGAATTCGGGCGTGGCCCGCAGCTGGACCATGCGGTCGCGAAGATCCTTGATGTTGCGCGTCTTGCGTTCCCGTTCGGCCTGCGAACGACCGGCGCAGTCGATCTCCGCCGTCAGGGCCGACAGTTCGGCCGACTTGGTTTGCAGCTGGAGCGCGAACTGTTCGAGCAGTTCGGTGCGTGGCGACAGCTCCTCGGCCAGATTGATGGCCTTACGCAGCTGCGCCACCAGGCGGCGCTGGACCTTGGACCGGCCAGCTGGCGTCTGGGTGCGCAGCAGCACCTGGAAGTCGGCCGCGGACTTATCGACCAGATGCCGTAACGTACGGACGTTGTACGGCATCCGCGCCAGGATCTGCTCGCGGCTGAGGTCCAGACTGTGAACCACGTCGATGGTCGGGTCGAGGGCCAGCCGACCGGCCTGCACCTGCTCGAAGGTATGCACGACCAGGCCGAGCATGTGCCAGTTCCACAGCACCGCGCGGCGGAAGCGCCGACGGGTGGATTCCAGCCGCTTGGCGAGCGCCAGTTCCTGCTGCCGGTTCAGCAGCGGAATGGAACCCATCTGACGCAAATACAGTCCCAGCGAATCATCGGCGCCGCGGGAGTTGGCGAAGCCCACAGCCTCGGCTGCTTCGTCATGCAGTTCCTCGTCGTGATGAATGGCCGGTTCGCGCGGCAGCTCGTCGTCCTCGAACTCGGAATTCGTCTCGGGAAAGAGCCGGGGCTGGGAATCGTGCTGCGCCGGGGGACACTTGGCCGCGCTCGTGGCGGGCTGTGGAGCAGCGCCGGCAAAAGTCATCGCCGCCAGCCGCCGTCCCTGGCGCGAAGGTGGAGCGGTACGTTTCATGGTTCGTCGCATGGGTCAATTCCTGTCAAACAATAGGTGTCAGAGCCCTGCCTCATGCCGGACCCGATGCCCGTCTGTTCCGTGATAGTCAACAACCCACCGTGCCGGGGTCCGCGATTGGACACCAGCGAAGACGGCAAACCGCCGTTTTCCTCACGATCGGGGGTGATGCA
This sequence comes from Planctomycetia bacterium, assembly GCA_016795185.1. Lineage (GTDB taxonomy): Bacteria > Planctomycetota > Planctomycetia > Gemmatales > Gemmataceae > JAGVLI01. The sequence goes on from JAEUIF010000621.1 coordinate 1,986, forward strand.
TACTTATTATACGCAGCCGGTCCAAAAGGGTTTGCCCGTCAGAGCTAATGGTGCAAACCCGGCCTTCGCGAGTGCAGGGAGCGAAAGCCTATCCTTCGGACCGCCCAGCGCGGCAGACGGGCGGCTGTAAGGGTGAGATCGAGGATAGTTCGGCATCCTTGCACCAACAAAGCTTCCTGCGTGGTTCCATCCTCCGGACCATGCCATTAATCGGGGGGTAGTGTAACAACCTGGTCCCCCAATGGCTAGACTTTACCCAAATTTTCGCGGGAGCTTAGCGGAGT
>JAEUIF010000632.1 GCA_016795185.1 Planctomycetia bacterium
CCGGCGTCGCCGCGCCTCACCAGGCCGATTCCCCGGCTGGTACTGGCGCCGGGCGGGCACACCAGGCCGCAGGCTGTCTTCGTCGCGGTATCCACGGGCGGGCCTAAGGCGCTGGATACCTTGCTGCCGGAGTTGTGCCAACAAGTCGAACTGCCGATCCTCGTGGTCCAGCACTTTCCACCGGGTTTCACCCAGTTTCTCGCCGAAAACCTGCAACGGCATTGTCCGCACCAGGTCGTCGAAGCGAGCGATGGGGAACGAGTACAGCCGCGCCATGTCTACATCGCGCCGATCGGCAAGCACCTGCTGGTGCGGCGCGGAGCGGACGGTCAGGTGCTGACCGCCCTGAATGAACAACCGCCGGAGAACGGCTTTCGCCCGTCGGCGGACGTGCTGTTCCGCGCGGCGGCGACGGTCTACGGGGCCGCGGCCGTCGCCCTGGTGCTGACCGGCATGGGGTCGGACGGCAGCGCTGGGCTAGGGCCGCTCAAGCGCGCGGGCGCTCACGTCATTGCCCAGGACGAGGCCAGCAGCGTGGTCTGGGGCATGCCAAGCAGCGCCGTCGCCACCGGGCTGGTCGACGAGGTGCTGCCGCTCGAACGCATCCCGGAGGCGATTGCGGGCCTGTTGAAATCCTAGAGTGCGTGCAAGAGACATTCTGCTCAATGGAATTTGGGTGCCAGGCCCACGGCTTTGCGTGGGCATGGAGAACATGCAGGCTTCCCATGCCCACGCAAAGCCGTGGGCATGGCACCCAGATCGACTTTCGATGTTCGTCGGATCTTTGACCGGTCACCACATGAGCGCACGATGATGGAACTCACGGCGCAAGCCTTCGGCGAGTTGCGCGGCCTGATCCAACGGCTGTGCGGCGTCGCGCTGTCGGCGGACAAGGAATACCTGGTGCGCCACCGCCTGGAACCCGTGGCGCGCGCCGCCGGCTGCACCGGTTTCGAGGAACTCCTGCGGAAGTTACGTGGTCCCGAGGCGCAAGCTATTTCGGAAGCCGTCGTCGAAGCCATCACCACCAGCGAAACATCGTTCTTTCGCGACGGCCAGCCGTTCGAGGCCGTGCGGCGTCTGATGCTGCCCGATCTCGGCGAACGCTTGCTCGCCCGCAAGTCCCGGTTGCCCTTGCTGGCAGGTCCAACCGTGCGACTCTGGTCGGCGGCGACGGCCACGGGCCAGGAAGCGTATAGCCTGGCCATCCTGGTGCATGACTACGTCGAGGCCAATCGCAGCCGGGGACTGATGGAGCGCGACTTCAGCATCCTGGCTACCGATGTCTCCGCATCCGTGCTGGCGCGTGCCCGCAGCGCCGCCTACCGCGAACGCGAACTGGCGCGCGGCCTGACGCCCGGACAGGTCGCTCGCTACTTGCAGCGTTCCGGCGATCACTGGCTGGTTCGCGAGCCAGTGCGCCGTCTGGTGGACTTCGCTCGCGCCAACTTGATCGAGCCGCCGTTCGGTCTGGGACCATTCGACGTGATCTTCTGCCGCAACGTGCTCATCTATTTCGATGAGTCCACGCGACAGCGCATCTGTCTGCGCTTGCACGAATTGCTGAAGGCGGGTGGCTGGCTGGTCCTGGGAGCGGCCGAAAGCTTGTATGGATTGACGGATCGCTTCGATACCCAGCCCTGGGAAGGCGCGTTGCTGTATCGTAAGCCGCCGACAAAGCAATAGCGAACCGCGTTCACTGGGGAAAGCCGAGCAATGCACTCTCCTGCGTCGGAAAAATCTCCAGGCGCATGCTCAGGCCAGCCATGTCGAAGATGCGCTGCACCGGCTCCTGGACCCCGCAGAAGCGTGCGCTGCCGCCCGCAGTCTTGAGACGCTTCACCGCGAGCACGAAGACGCGCAGCCCGATGCTGCTGACGTAGTCCATGCCGGTCAAGTCGAGCAGCAGCCATTTCGCGCCGGCATCGATGGCGCCGATCACCGCCTGCTCGACGGCTGGCGTGGTGCTGGCATCGAGCCGGCCCTTCAACTCCACGACCAGGACTTCCCCCGATCTGGTCTGGGAGATTTCCATCGCAAGGTCTCCATGCGGGGCCGCTCCGTAGGTCAGGCTTTCCAGCCTGACTACAGCGCCCTGAATGTGCCGCCTGTCGCCGGCGCCATGGTCAGGCTGGAAAGCCTGACCTACAAGATTGACTACAGTGTATGGGGAGTCGCGCTGCGTTGCTAGCGCGTCCAGGCCAGTTCGTGCGTGTGATACGGGCGGCTGGATGAATATCGTGCGTAATTTTTTGCGAAGTGTCTTGACGTACGGGCGATCGTGTCTAAAAATAAGGTTGTCCCGCGGGAGAGTTCTTCTGGTGATGGGCGACACCAGATGAGCGCTCGCGGGACATTTTTTTTGTGCGATGAATCGGCCGCTGGCGGCTTCGCAACTTCCGCGACGCCGCCAGCGGCCTTCATTTCTACCTGGACATCAACTCGACCACCGTCGGATGCTCCGGCGGGTTGGTCCGGTGGAAGAAGTACCCTTCGACGATCACCGCGTTCTTGCGGTAGACCTCGGTCTCCATGAGCAATTCGTGCAGTTCCTGCAACCGATAGTGCGGCACCAGCGGAAACATGTGGTGCGGCAGGTGCCAGTCCATGCCCAAGGGGAACACCGCCAGCTGAATCAGCCGGCCAACGTGGAAAATACGGGTGTTGGTGAAGCGATCCTGGCCCGCGTTGCCGTGCTGGACCACCTGGCGCAGGATCATGAAAAACGAGAAGGTCGTCAGGATCGGCACCAGCCAGAGGACGAAGTAGTAAAGCCACCACGGCTTGCCGGTCAGCTGCGTCAGCCAGGCCAGGGACGTGAACAGGAGGGTCAGATAGGTGATGCGCATCACCGTCATCCAGCGCGGCTTGATGTCGGGCTTGATGAGGCTCTTCAGGTAGAGCCGATCCGGTGCCAGGATGAAGATCGTCAGGACCGCGGCCAGCATGGCGGGCGGCACCACGGCCAGCAGCACGGGGTCGCCGTGCCAGACCAGGCCAGTGAGTGCCGCCACGAGGGAGAGGATGTACAGGATGCCCACCCGCACGAGTGCCTTCGAGCGCGGCCCCTTCGACTGATACGGCCCCTTGCCGCCGCCGGTGGCGTTGTACTTGGCACGCACCCGGATGTAGCGGATCAGCTTGGGGAACCAGAGCAGCTGCTTGACGACGCATTCCCAGACGAATTGCCGGGGCGTCATCGGGTAGTGATAGCGATGGCCGCTTTCGGTCATCTGCGAAATATCCGGATCGCGCTCCGGGTCGTTGACGTATTGATGATGCGCCAGGTGCTGCAAGCGATAGTGGTGCGTGCAGCTGAGCATCGGGTACATCGTGAACCAGTCGGACACCAATTCGTTGAGCAGCCGATTGCGGAACAGCATGTAGTGGCTGGCTTCGTGCGACAGGTTCGTCAGCCGGTGCTGGCACGCGCCGATCAGCACCACCGCGACGAAGGTCACGGGGATGTTCCACGCCCAGGAGAGGCCCCAGGCCGCATAATTCCAGTAAAAGTAGATCGTCAGGCCAACGAAGGTCCCCAGCAGCAGGTACTCGCGGGCCAGGTAAAACCAGTTTGTGATGTTGTCGGTGGCGCGCAGGTTATTGATGCGCCGTTGCATTTCCGGGCTGTTGATTTCTTGCAGTTCCGGAGCTTCGAGCGTGACAGACATGACCGTTGATCCCTCGTCGAATTGCCTCGCCCACCCATTTTATCCAGTCTGCCGAATGACCTCTATCCGGAAGTCGGGGCAGACCGAGCGAGGTAATGCGCTTTTCGCTGCTACAACCGGATTTTTGCGCGAGTCCGGCTGAGTTTGGGAAGCGCGTTGCGCGAACCCACCAGTTGGTATAACAGACCGCGTCGCTTTGGCTAGACGCTTCGCGCAGCGAGCTGGATATGGGGTGAGCCGGAACGCGGAGCCGCTGGCAATGTGGAGTGCGCCATACTGGGGTACGATGGTGCAACGGCGGTTCGGTACGCGCCATCGGTTTGGCGCGCTGTGACACAACATTGCGGTTTTGCCACAGGGTGCAAAGTGGGAATTGGCGCGCATTGGCAGAACATTGGGTGTTTGACGCTTTCATGGCCAAAGCATGTCTCTTGGCACGGTGGGTGGTCCGCCGGCAGCACCTCGCCCACCGTCCAAGTCGATCAAACCGATTGGCCAGTCAGCAACGGTCCCGCCGCGCATGCGCTTTCCAACGGCAGCTGCGCTGCGAATATGGCGGGTTTTCGTCAAGTTTGCCGTCAGAAGCCAGGGGCCTTTGGTAAGATTGGATGTCTGGGAAATGTAGACGACTCGCCCTCAATCGAGGAAGTATGGCGATGGCCCGGACCCTGGCTGGCCGGCGAATCCTGCTCACGGGAGCTTCCAGCGGCATCGGCCGCTGTCTGGCCGAAGGCATTGCTCGCAAGGGCGCGCGGTTGATCGTGTCGGCCCGTTCGGTGGACAAGCTCGACGAACTGGCCGGTCGGCTGAAATCAGCCGGCGCCGATGTCCTGGCCGTGTCGGCGGACGTGACCAGCCCCGAGGACCGGCAACAGCTGCTGGACACGGCGCA
>JAEUIF010000639.1 GCA_016795185.1 Planctomycetia bacterium
GGGCCTGCGCGGCCTGTTAATTTGGAGGTGCCGACGCACCGGCGTCGGAACCGACGAGCCTACTTCCACGAGGATCCCACCATGAACCCCATCTTCGCTTGGGTGCCGAGTGAGTTCCACATATTCATCCTGATCGCCATCGGCGTGCTGCTTTTCGGCCGCAGGCTGCCCGAACTGGGCCGCTCGCTGGGCAAGGGCATCGTCGAATTCAAGAAGGGCCTGAAGGGCATGGAGGATGAGGTCGAAGGTGGCTCGGTCGGCGGTTCCACCGCCCAGGTGAGCGCTCCGCAGCAGCGTCAGGAACCGGCCCTGGAACAGCCTCGGCCGCCGGCCCGCGTCACGGCCCCGATGCCGAAGTTCGAGGATGCCGCGCCGAAGTTCGAGGACAAGCCGGCCGCCGCGCCGCCCTCGCAGCCGCAATCCTGAGTTCATCGCGGAGTTGCCCTTTTCCGGGCCGCTCTCGCCCGCTATGATCTTCTCGAAGCCGGGCGCTTAACTCAGCGGCTAGAGTGCTATCCTCACACGGTAGAAGTCACTGGTTCGAATCCAGTAGCGCCCATCCGAGGCCCGCAACCGCGACCCAGCGGTTGCGGGCCTTTTGCTTTGAGCCACCACACAAAAATGGTAGGGTCCGCTGTGCGGACCGTTGACGGTTGCCCATTCTATCGCTCAGCGGTCCGCACAGCGGACCCTACATGTTCTGCCCGGCGGTGCTCAGTCTTGTGACAGTCCATTACCCCAGCATGCACGCCCCATGAGTACCAATCCCGCACCGCTGCCCGCCGACAATACAGCGCATGTCCGTCATGCGGTGCGCGTCGCGCTGGCCGTCGGACTGTGTTTCGCCCTGGTGGACTGGCTGGACCTGCCGCACGCCAACCTGGCGGTGTGGACGACCTTCATGGTGATGGCCCAGTGGACGTTCACGATCTTTCAGAAGGGCATCGAACGCATCGCTGGCCGCGGCCTGGGCATCATCGCCAGCTTGCTGCTGGTCTCGTTGTTTTCCGACCGCTGGCTGGTGCGGCACATCATCGAAATCGTCATGGTCACGGTGCTCTTCTATTTCTACTTCGCGAACTGGCTGGCCTACACCTTTCTGAACGCGGGACTGTACCTGGTGGCTGCCGTGGCGCTGGCCGTCGAGAACGCGGCGACCGCACCTCTGGTTTGCTTCGATTTGTTCCTGTCCGTGGTCATCGGCGTGCTCGTGGCCGACCTGGTGACCTGGCTGTCGGGCACGGAAAGCGACTTGCACCTTCAGCCTGGCCCCGGCGGGGCGCTCTGGCCCATTCGCGCGGACTGGCTCAATCACAGCCTGATGTTGACCGCCAGCGCGCTGCTGGTGCGCCTGCTGACCGAGTGGCTCGGCTTGCCCGTGGAAAAGGCCGTCATCTCGATCTTCTTGATTGCCGTCGCGCCACACATGCAGGCCGCGCTGCTCAAGGGAGAGCTGCGCGTGTTCGGCGCGCTGCTGGCCATCGGCTGGAGCGGGCTGACCTTCGTGCTGGTGACGCAGGCACCGCACTTTCCGGTGCTCTGGACGTTGCTGGTGCTGGGCACCCTGCTGGCCGCTTACCTGACGCGCGTCGGCGGCGCGCAGGCTTACGCGGGAGTGCAAATGGGGTTGGTGCTGCCGTTGTTGATCGTGGTGCCGCCCGAGGAATTTGGCGACTTGCAAAGCGCCTGGCAGCGACTGGAAGGCATCTTCGCCGCTCTTTTTGTCGCGCTGCTCGTCGCTGGGCTCTGGCCGAATTTTCCGCTGTCCGATCCGCCGGCCGTGATCGCCCCGCATTCCATTCCGGAAACCAGTCGGATCGGAGGTTCGTAGAGCCGTCGTCAGGCGAGAGTGCCGGGCGGCGGCTGAAGGCGGACCTGCCAGACTGGTTGTCAAATCACACTCTCATTCGGGCAGAGAGGAACTCGCCGGCGGTGGATTGGAATCGGGCGGGTGCAGCCAGCGCTGCGGCCAGCCATTGAGCAGGCCGACTCCCATCAGAATGAGCAGCAAGCCCAGCAAGATGATGAAGCGCCGCTGCCACATACGAAAAGCCGCGCGCGGCCGACGCGATAGCGTGCTCGGCGGCCGATTGTTGGCGGTGCGCGGCGGCGCGGGCAAGTGCTGCGGCGCGGCGGCGGGCGGCGGCACGCACTGTTCCAGCGCTGCCGCGAACGCAGCGGCGGATGGGTAGCGCTGCTCACGGTCGTTCGCCAGCGCCCGCTGACAGACTGCGGCGACGGCTTCCGGCACCGCCGGGTTGCGTTCGCGCACCGGGACCGGTTCCTCATCGGTCAGATTGCGCAGCATCACCATGACGTTCGGACCGTCCACGGGCGGCTGGCCGGTCAGCAGTTCGTACATCACCGCGCCCAGCGAATAGATATCGGTGCGGGCGTCGATCTCCTCCGGCGGCAGCAGCACCTGTTCCGGCGACATGTAGCGCGGCGTGCCCAGGATGTCGCCGGAGCGGCTCAACGTCGGGCCGTCGTGCAGCGACTTGGCCAGCCCGAAATCGACCAGCCGGGGCTGCCCGGAACGCTCGACGAGAATGTTCGACGGCTTCACGTCGCGGTGAATGACGCCCGCTTCATGGGCGGCTTGCAGTGCGCGGGCGGCCTGGGCCAGCAGGCGCAGGGCGGCGTCGAGCGTCAGCGCCGGCGTGCCGATCAAACGGTCGAGCGAGCAGCCGTCGATCAATTCCATCACGATGTAGTGGACTTCGCCCTCGTTGCCAACGGCGTGGACCCGGACGACACCGGGATGATCGAGCCGCGCCGTGGCGCGGGCCTCGCGCTCGAAGCGGGGCAGCACATCGGCCAGCGTGTGGCGGGGAGTGGTCAGCACCTTGACGGCGACGGGCTGCTGGTGGCCGGGCCGGGTGCAGCGGTAGACGACGCCCATCGCTCCGGAGCCGATGCGGTCGAGCACGGTGTATTCGCCGATGGTCCGCGGCATCTCGGCCGATTTGCCGGGCCGCAATGCGGGTCGGCGGGCTACTTTTTGCTCGTCGCTCATCCTGGTCTCCGCCGCTGAGCCGACGCATGGGACGATGGGATTGGTCAATTGACGATTATAGGGCCGAAACAAGGTGTTGGTAGCGGCCTCCGACCGTGAACTGCATGGCGGTCAAGGCGGTGAGGTGATCTTGTCGCGGTTGTCATAGGCCCAGACTTGCGAGAAGTTGGGGTAATCGTAACGAAAAATGCCGACATGCGCATCGGCGAACAATGAAGGCAATCCGCGCGTGTGCGGCCCGCCGATGTGACGATTGCTGCCCGCTGGATTGTCGTCCGGAATGGCCGGCTGACTGATGGTGCGACTGTTGTTCTTCGTCGCCCAGCCCAGGTCGGTCGGATCGCCGCCGGTGTAGTGGTCGGGATCGAGCCAGAGATGGGAAAGCAGCAGCGTATTGGTTGTACCACGCCCATTGATGATCTTGCCCAGATTCACCAACTCGGGAGCGTCCAGCACGGAAGTACCGACCGATGTCTCGCCGTCGCTGCTCGCGTAGCCGTAGTCACGCTTGCCCGGCACAGTTCGGACATCCCGGCGACTAGGGCAGAGGTAGCTGACCATCGGTGCGTTATCGGCAGCGTTCTCCGCTTCCATAAAGGGCAGCAAGGCTTTGTAAAAAGTCGGACGATTCGGATCGTGCTCTGAGGGCAAATAGCCCACGGAGTCGTTAAAGGTATGCAATGCGATGCCCATGCTCTTCAAGCGGCTGACGCAGTGCATGTGATTGCGCGCTTCCCGCAAGTGCGAGGCTGCCCGTAGCGCAACTCCGCCGCAAACCAGCGAGATGAACGCCACCACTCCGACGACTACCCAACCATTGGCGGAACCGCCACCAGGATGTGCTTCGGCAGCCATGACGGTTTCTCTGGCTCGGGCGCGAGCGGCCCGTCAACGCGGCACTTCGAGGAACTTCAGGTCGTCGGTCGCCAGGTCGAGCAGGGCCACGGTGTAGCGGTCGGCGCGGACCAGCGCGCCCGGATTGATGCGGCGGACGCCGTCGTGCATCTCGTCCGCCGCGATGTGTGAATGGCCCGACAGCAGGTAGTGCGGTTGGGCGGCCAGCAGGCGGCGCACGTCCTTGTGCAGATGGCCGTGCGTGACCGCGATGCGCTTGCCGCCGAGTTCGACCTCGCCGCCCCATTCCAGGCTGGTGCCGTTGTTGAGCTTCATGGCCAGCCGCATCATCGGCGGATCGTAGTCGTTGTTGCCGAAGACGTACCAACCCGGCAGCACGCCACAGGCCGAGACGATCTCCGGCCCCGTCAGGTCGCCGCAGTGAATCAATGCTTCAGCACCGCCGTCCTGGAGCAGTTTCAGGCCAGCGAGTGTGCGGTCCAGCCGGTCGTGGGTGTCGGAGATGATGCCGATCTTCATGGTCGTTGCTGGAAAGCAGCCTGCGGCGAGAGTAGCCCGCCGTGGAGCGGCGGGCTACTTTCCATTCAATGTCCGACCTTTTCCATCGCCGGTTCCTGGGTGATGCGGTACAGGTTCAACGTCAGATGCGCCTGGCCCTGGTGATGGGCCTCGTGCCAGGCCAGCACCTTGAACCATTCGCGGTAGACCCACGGAGCCTGTTCGTTGGGCTTCTTCTCCAGGTCGGCGTCGGTCAGGCCCTGCAAGTGGGCCAGCAGTTCTTGCCGGCGATCAGTCAAGTACGAACGAACGGCATCGAGGGATGGAATGTCATCGTCCGGCACGCTGCCGCCCGCGAACCGGCGCACGAGATCGGCACTGTGCGGTTCGCCGCCTTTCATGCGGACGTACAGATGCCGGTCATCCGTGGCAGCGACGTGCATCAACTGCCAGGCGATGTGCGCCCGACCCGGTCCCGGACGCCAGCCCAGAATCGCGGCGGGGTTGGGCCGCTTGGCGATGCTGTCGAGCAGTTCGAGCGTTTTTTTGCGGTTGAACTCGAGGAACTCTTGCAGGTCGGCCTTGGTCATGGCTGGTCCTCGAAAGTGTAGCGAGAGTGTTTGAAAATACTACGCCCCTCGCCCCTTGCGGGAGAGGGGTTGGGGTGAGGGGTGGAAC
>JAEUIF010000662.1 GCA_016795185.1 Planctomycetia bacterium
TGCGCCGTGGGCTACCGCGCTTCCGCCCCTCCGGGGCTGCGGCCCTGGGTCACCCGCTCCAGTCAGCTGCGAAATGCTCCATTGCCCGCTGCTCGCCCCCACGGACGGAACTACGAACCGCTCGCTGAACGGTTGCTTCACTTCTGATTGATGATCCGCGCGACTTGCGCGCCGGTGTAGCGCTGGTCGAAGCTGAAGGTATGCTCGCGCTCGTTGACCACGGGCGTCAGGTTGGCGAGCGGCGCTGAGAGCATTCCCGTCGCATCGATGAAGCGCAGAAAGCCCTGCATCAGCGAGAGGATGTCGGGCCGCAGGGATTGCAACGTGGTGGCGTCCCGCGCGGTGACGATGTACTTGGCCTGCACATCGTCCCCCGGTCGAAAACCGAAGGTGATGCCGCGAATGCCCGGACTGCCCTCGCCCTGAAGCAGCGTGCCGCCGCCTTCCAGCGGCACGGAACCGCCCAGCACCATCAAGATCGGCGGCTTGTCTTCGAGGTTCTCCAGAGCGCGCTGCACGGCGACGTCGCTCAATTCCGCCCGACGCAAGCCGTGCTGCTTCTGGTAGGCGCTGGTCATGGTGCGCTCGTCGTTGGCATAGAGCACGGTGGTCGGCGTCACCAGGCCGATGTACTGCCGGTTCTTGTTCGTCGTCGAGATTAACTCGTAATAGGTGACGTTGGGCAATTTTTGGCTAGGCCGACGAGGCCGCGATTGCACCCGGTCGATGCCTTCCTGAAACTTCCGGGCGTTGAACGCTCCCTGAAAGATGTAGCAAAAGTCAGTCGCGTTCGGCGACGACGGCAGCGAACTGACCGCCACGTCCACATCCGCGAACAGGTCGATGCCAAAGTTTTCCAGCAGCACACGCGGGGCCAGCATGCTCTGCTTGATGACCACGTCGTTGTCCCGGTAGACGCGCGAGCGCACGATCTCCGGGATGCGGTAGACGACCACGTTGTTCGCGGTGTCTGGCAAGAAGCGAAAGACTGGCTCATGCGTCGGGGCGCGGCGCTCGGTCGGCGGCGGCGTCACCGTCTTGGCGGTGGTGGCCGGCGTCATCGGCCGGCGCACGCTGGCGACCGCCGTGCCGCCCGAGTTGCGCTGCGCCAGGCCGCTGATGAGCGTCAACACCACGAAGAAGAGCGCCAGCACGCCGAGCAGCGCCATGGCCAAGATGACGATGCCCAGGGCACGCACCTTCTGCGTCGCGCGGTCGATGAACAGCCCTTTGATGAGGGCCAGCGAGGTCGAATCGCCTGCTGCGGGAACGGGCGGCGCGGCGACTGCCGGACGGCGCGGCGTGGACGGCGGCCCGGTCGGTGAAGGCCGGGGCAGGGCGGGCATGGTGTTCGTTGCTGGTGCGGGCGTCGGCGGCAACGGGAGCTTCGGTAGCGGTCGCGTCGCCCCCTTGGCCGGCGGTATGGGCGTGATCGGCCCGGTCTGGTTCGGGTCAACCGCAGCGCCCAGGGCCGCCGCCACTTCACCGGCCGTTTGGTAGCGCTCGTCGGGCCGCTTGGCCAGCATCTTTTGCAAGATGGCCCGCACCTTGGGCGGCACGTCCGGCCGCAGCTGCTCGATCGGCTTGGGCTGGTCCATCTGGTGCCGCACCAGCTTCTCGATGTTGCTGCCGCCCGGAAACGGCACCTGCCCTGCCAGCATGTAATAGAACGTGCAGCCCAGACTGTAGATGTCGGCGCGCCAATCGACCTGGTGCGAGTTCTTGGCTTGTTCCGGCGACATGTAGTCCGGCGTGCCCATCACCGTGCCGTCCTGGCTCAGCGAAAAGCCATGGTCCGCGTCGTCGTGGAAGCTCACGCGCGCCAGGCCGAGATCGAGGATTTTCACCACGGGTTTGGCGTTGGGATGCCCGGTGCGCTTGCCGCGCTGCGCGGGAGTGCTGGCGTAGGCACCGTTGGTCGAGGCGTCGCGCGGCACTAGCAGGTTGCCCGGCTTGATGTCGCGGTGCACCATGCCCAGCTCATGAGCGTGTTGCAGGCCGAGAGCCGACTGGCGGATGTACTCGCAGGCTTCCGCCAACGGCAGCGGCCCGCGTTGTTTCACCAGACGCGACAGGTCGATGCCGTCCACGTACTCCATCGCCAGGAAGTGCGTGCCGCTGACCGAATCGGCGTCGAACGCCTGCACGATGTTGGGATGCGTCAGGCGGGCGGCGGCGCGGATTTCCCGGAAGAAGCGCTGCACGGCCTTTTCGTTGTCGAGCCGTTCGCGGCGAATGACCTTCAGGGCGACGATGCGGCCCATCGCCTGGTGCCGGGCGCGGAACACCTGGCCCATGCCGCCCTCGCCGATGCGCTCCAGCAGCCGATACTGCCCCAGCACCAGGCCGTTGGCCTGGCCCTGGAAGAGCTGATTGACTTGATACGGCGTCAGCCAGTTGCGCTTGAGAAGATGTTGGGCGAACGCACGGGGATCGTTGAACTTGCGGGCTTCGGGCAAAACTTCGCTCATCTGCCCTGGCTCGAGCAGTTGGTTCTGCTCCAGCACTTTCATCAAACCGGCAACTGAATCGATGGCCATGTCGGGAACCAGGAGAGTGGTCGATCCAGTGTCCGGGGCGACGTGATGGAGGCGCCACCGAGCAACCAGCCAACAACCTCCCGGTTCCGGCGACGCGGCATGGCGTCTCGGTCATCGCCGGCGAAGGTTGGCACCGCTTGCTTCAGCCTAAAGTACTATTGTAGTTCAGAACGGAGCGGGAAGCTCCCGTCTGGGAGCAAACGTCGGCGAACCAGCGGAGCGCCCGCGACCGGCTTGCGCCCGCCTATTTCTTCGCCGCCGGCTGCTTCTTGAAATCCACCTCCAGCACTTTCAAGCCGTTGGGCTCACCGTCGGCGTTCAGCGTGAAGCCGAGCAACGGCTGCTTCAGGAGGTCGTTCTGCACGGTGAACGTGTCGAAATGGAAGTGCAGCAGGTTCGCGCGAAAGGTACTCCACTGCCAGACCAGCTGGCCGCTTTCCAGGGAAATGCGCACCGTCCCGTACGCCGGGTCGTTATACTCGCCGACGTAGCTCTCCAGCGGGCGGGAAGGTCGCGTATTCAGCTTGCGGCCTTCGAGCCGCTCCTTGAGCGCGGCCTTTTCGTTCGCTTCGTCGTTGTCGACCATCTTGCGGTAGTGTTCGTTCCAGGCATGGTAGCGCAGTCCCAGCAGGTGGTCGAGCAGCTGGTTGCTGAGCGCCAGGTTCAGGCGCGTCATGTGGCGATTACTGAGGATCGCCAGTCCCAGGCGGTCGTCGGGCGCCAGCGCGATGTGCGCCCGCATGCCGTCGATGACCCCTGCATGCGACGCCAGTGCGCGGCCGTGATAATCCTGGACGACCCAACCCAGCCCGTAACTCAGTTGCACGGTGAACGGGTGCATGTAGCGCCAGCTGCCTTCGAGCCGGATGGGGATTTGCGGCGCCTGGGTTTCGGCCAGGTTTTCGGCGGAGACCAGGCGCGTGCCGCGCGGCGTTCGGCCATCGCCCAGCTGGAAAATCAGCCACTTGCCCAGGTCGCGGGCGCTGCCGTGAACGGAGACCGCGGGGTGCGATTCCGGAAACTCGTACCAGGGAATCGGCGCCAGCTTGCCCTGCGCATCGCGGTCGTGCGGCTCCGCCCGGTCCACGCCGGGCTTGAGGATCGCCGTGGTGGTGTTGGTGGCCGACTTCATGTCCAGCGGCTTGAAGATGCGCTGCTCGACGAAATCGTTCCAGGACTGCCCGGAAGCCTTCTCCACGGCTTGGGCCGCCGCCAGGTACATGATGCTCGAATACTGGAACGCCGCACGAAAGCCCTTGCTTGGCTGGACCAAGCCGATGCGCCGCACCTGGTCCTCGCAGCTCCACGGAGCGCGGTAGCTCAGCAGGTCATGGCCGGCGACCCCGGTGCGATGGCAGAGCAGGTCGCGCAGCGTACAGTTGGCATCCGCCAGCGGGTCGGCCAGACGGAAGTGCGGCAGGTGCTTGCGCACGGGGTCGTCCCAGCGCATTTTGCCCTCGTCCACCAGCATGCCGATGGCCAGGGCAATGAACGCCTTGCTGCACGAGCTGTACGGGAAAATGCTATCGGGCGTCACTGCTTCCATGCCGCCGAGCCGCCGGACTCCGAAGCCCTGGAGATAGATCACCTTGCCGTCGCGGACGATAACGACGCTGCAACCGGGCACTTCCCAGTACTTCAGCGCATCCTGAATCAGCGCGTCGATGGGTTTGGGGTCGATGGCTTGCGCCCGCGCCAGCCCCGGACAGCACGCGAACCACAACAAGGCGACGATCAGGCTGCGCGGGAGCATCGCGAAACTCCAGGAGGGGTGGAAAGTGAACAAGGCTTGCAACCACGGGGTTGCAAGCCGTGAGCATCTACGAAACGGAGGCAATTGGCAAGGCCGGGGTCACAAGCCGTGACCGCCATTGCCGAAGCCGCCAAAGCCGCCGCCAAAGCCCTTGCCGCCAATGCCGCCCAGGCCGCCCAGGTTGACATTGTTACCGCCGCCGAAACCGTTGCCGCCGCCCTGGTTAATCTGCTGCTGGTTGGGCAGGAACATGTTGGCGTAGTTGACGTGCAGCAGCACGCCCTGCGGCGGGTCGTCGCCCTGGCCCGTCACACCCATGCCGGGCAGCTGGTTCTGCCCGCCACCACCGCCACCGAAGCCGCCGCCGCCAAAACCACCAAAGCCACCGCCGACCAGTCCACCGCCGAAGCCGCCGCCCTGCTGGCTCTGCATGGCGAGCAGGCCGAACTGATTGTAGATGCGCACGGTGCCGACGATCGGGCCGACGCCGGTGATCTGCGCGTATTGCTTGAAGTTGACGGGATTGGACAGGATGCCGGTGGCGCGCTGGATGCCCTGCGGCTGCTGCTGACCGCCGCCACCACCGCCACCGCCACCGAG
>JAEUIF010000693.1 GCA_016795185.1 Planctomycetia bacterium
CGCGCCGTGCTGCGCCAGTTATGAAATGCGACGGGCCGCCGGTTCCTATGAAACCGGCGGCCCGTCGTGCGGTCCAGAACGGTCTGATGTACGTCGGGCTTTTCAGCCCGACACGCAGCGCCCGAGATGAGCGGTATTCACGAAGCGCTTGCACCAACAGCTTAGCACCGGCGCTGCATGTCGGGCTAGAAAGCCCGACGTACTTGCGCATATCGGTGAGGACTGCGCCGAACGCACCTACTGCGTCCGCATCTTCTCCAGTTTTTGCGAGTATTCCTTGCTCTTGTCGAGTTGCTTCAAGTCCTTGAAGACCTGGACCAGATGCTCCAGCGCGTGCAGGTGCTGGGAGCGGTCCTTGTTGTAGATCAGATCGACGTAGAGATATTCGTACTTGGCGTCGTTGGGCTGGTTGCCCATCATGTAGCAGTCGCCCAGCGTGTTGTAGAGCATGGCCAGCTTGTTATCGTCCTTGGCCGTGTCCTTCATCTTTTTCAGTTCGCCGATGGCTTCCTTGAACTTGTCGGGCGTGTTGGCCTTGCACAGAATCAGCTTCATCCGCATCGGCTCGTAGGCCGGGTCGGTCGCCTTCATGGCACCGACGATCTTGGTCAGGCGGTCGGCGGCCTCGC
The DNA here is from genome assembly GCA_016795185.1 of Planctomycetia bacterium. Lineage (GTDB taxonomy): Bacteria > Planctomycetota > Planctomycetia > Gemmatales > Gemmataceae > JAGVLI01. The sequence goes on from JAEUIF010000693.1 coordinate 630, forward strand.
CGTGCTTCTTCGCCTTCATCAGGTAGTCGGCGGACTTCAGCTCGCAGTCGTTCTTGGTGGCGTCGTCGACGCCAGGCAACTTCTTCATCGAATCGAACGCGCCGGCGGCCTTCTCGAAATCGTTCGTGTCCACGTAGAGGCGGGCCAGGGCATCGACGACGCTGAAGATCTGCCAGCTGTTGGCGTTGGCCTTCTGGTACTTCTCTAGCAGTTCGATGGCCGCCTTGCTCTGGGCCTTGTCGCCTTCCGCCAGGTTCGCGGTCAGGATCGCGACCTTGTACTGGACCTGGCGCTGCGACTTGGGGTCGGCCCCGACCTTGTCGGCCAGTTCCTGGTAGGCCTTCAGAGCGGCTTGCAGGGCCTCGCGCCGGCCCTTGGCGTCCTTCGCGGCGGCACCGGTCACCCATTCCGAGCGCCAGGCGCCGTCCCAGGTCTTCTTCAGGTCGGCTTTGACCTCGTACTGCATGTCCACCACGTCCTTGGACGGAATGGTCTTGATGTTGGTGCCAATGTTCGGCTTGACCTTGATGGTCTTGAGCGGATCGCTCTCGTCGATGGTGCCGTTGGCCTCGGTGACCTTGTCCTTGTCGCGATAGGCGACTCGTTGGGCCATGGCCGTGGTGGCAAACACGAAAAGAGCGACGCCGAGGACGGCGGCTTTGCACAAGCGGAAGTTCATCATCTTTGGCTCCTGATTGAAATTCCCGATGCCGCTGGCGGCTGCATCACCGCCAGCGGTTGAAAATCGAAGCTTCAGTCCTTCTTCCCTGGCTGCGGGTCGGCGGCGGCAGCGGCCTTGATGGCCGCCTTGGCCAGCTCGTACTCCTTCTTCAAGGCCGGCTCCTCCTTGAGCAGTTGGAGGTACTTCTCCTTCAGCCCTTCCTTGCCGAAATCGGCCTGGGTGTTCTCGACCTTGGCCATCGCCTTGGCGGCCCGGACGATGAACTCCTGCTTCTTCGCCGCATCGGCCAGCGACTGGGCGTGCTTGGTCAGGCAATAGACATACTTGTAGTAGGAGTCGTAGTACTGCTCCTTGGTGCGCGGGTTATCCATCGCCTTGGGGTTCTGGAGGATCTTGCCGATCATGTCGCTGTACGCCTTGGTGGCGGCGGCGAACTTGCCCCAGTTCTCGAACAACTCCGCGCCCTCGGCATCGACCTGGAGGCTGCGGTTGCCCCAGTCGGTCTTGCGGATCTGCTGGTACATCTTGTACGCCTCGTCGTACTGCTTGCCCCGGCGGAGCATTTCCAGCGACAGCAGCTGGGCGGCTCGGAACAGGTTCTGCTCCTTGTCCGTGGCCTTCGCGCCCGGATCGGGGATCTTGGCCAGCAGCTTGCCGGAGTCGCCGTAGCGTTCCAGGCTGGAATAGGCGTTGGACAGGAAGAAGATCATTTCCGGCTGCTTCAGCGTGGCCGCCTCGGCGGAGATCTTGTCGAGGAAGTTGCCGAAGGCGGTCATGGTCTTGTCATAGGTCGGTTTGGTCTTGGGCAGGCCGGCCTTCAGCTCCTTGATCTGCGTGTCGATCTCCTTGACGATCTGCACGTAGACCGACTGGCTGACATTGCCTTCGTTCTCCTTGTTGTCGGACTTGGCGGCGTCGGCCATGCCCTTCAGGTTGCTCCAGAGCTGCGTGGCGCGGGCCGGGTTATCGAGCAGGGCGGCGCGGAAGGCGACGATCAGCAGGCCGCGCTCCAGGGCACTGTCGCGGGCCAGGTTGCGGTTGATGCGCTCGACCCGCTCGCGCAGGTCGTCGGCGGCGGCAATGACCTTGTCGTCCTTGGAATCCTTGGCCTTGGCGCTGGCG
>JAEUIF010000717.1 GCA_016795185.1 Planctomycetia bacterium
AACGGTAAAACGGCCTACTGATGCCACTCGCCGACGAACGGTGTGTAGAAGCGCCGCCATTCGCGGTAGTGCCAGGTCGGCGCGGACGGAATGCCTTCCTGGCCCAACGCATCCACCGCCACCACCCAGTAGCGGCGGGGGTCCTTGCCGATCTTCACGTCGGTGTAGCGAGTCTCCTGGAGCGGTTCAGGGGTCAAGCGGTTGCACTTCTGGCCCGCGCCGTTGATGCGTGGGCTTTCCATGCGGTAGATGCGATAGCCTTGCAGCTTCTCTTCCGGGCTGGCCGCCCACTTCAGCTGGCAATCGTCGCCGTCTTCCTTCGAGAACAGGTGCTTCGGCGAGGCGGGAATCGTCAGGAAGTACGGCGACGGCCCGCTCTCCACGCCCAGCGCGTTGACGGCACGGACGCGATAGGCATACACCGCGAAGCGATAAGGTTTGCCGCTGGCATCGATCTGCTCCTTGCCGAAGCGATGGGCCTGGAGCACATCGCCCTCGATTTCCTGGGGCTTCGACAGGTCGAGCGCGGTATCGGTCCATTCTGCTTCCTTCACCGGGGCCTTGGTCAAGCGGGTGAAAGCACCGATGGCCTTGACCGCGCCGACGCTCGGCTCGGCCAGCGGCGGCGTGTCCTTCTTCAAGCGGTGCAGCTGGTCTTCGCTGAACACTTCGACGACGGCGCGCTCGACGTGATAGCCGACGACATCCTTGCCAGCGGGCGCCATCCACTTCAGCTTCACTTCCTTCGGCGCGACGACCGACACCACCGCATCCTCGACGATGCGCGGCTGGGCACGCACCTTGACGCTGCTGTCGCTCTCGCGGCCTTGAACGTCCACCGCGCGCACGCCGTAGTGATAGAGCGTGCCGGACTTCACTTCGGCGTCCTTGAAACTCGTAGCGGGTGCCTTGCATTCACCAACCGGACGATAGTCCACCTTCCAGGGCACACCGCCCTCGCCGCGATAGACGCGATAGCTCGCCGCGCCGGGGCTCGCCTGCCAGGAGAGGTCGGCATCCTTCGCGCCAGTCTGCACGGTCAACTTCGTCGGTGCGGCCGGCTTGTTCGTCGCCAGGCCGTTGCCGTAGCGATAGGTCCAGACCTGCTGCTCGCGCTCCACGCCGGGCACCTTCAGCGTGGGGTTGACGTACATTTCCAGGGCAATCAGGTTCTGGTCGGGCATGGCGACCATGATGCGGCGGCGGTTGCCCCAGCCATCCGGTTCGCGGGCCGGGTTCATCTTCGTCCAGGTATTCTTGCCGGCGTCGTAGGCCCAGGTCTCGTGATGGGCGCTGGCGACTTCCTTGCCGTCGGATTTATCGACCACCTGCACCACCGCGATGACGACCTGATTGGCGTTGTCGTAGGCCAGCACGGCATCGTTGCGGTCCGTGGGCGGCATCTTGGCGGGCTGCATGTCCTTCCAGGCGTTGGCCCGCAGGTCGTAAGCCCAGGTGTGCGGATCGTCCGTGAATTGCGAACCGAAGAGAATGTGCCGCTGGCGAGCGGCATCGTAGGCCATCGTGCCGGCCGAGCGAAACGCCGGCTGGGTCGGCGGGTTCATGCGCGTCCAGGTATTCGTGTACGGATCGAAGACCAGCGTCCCTTCCTGGTTGCCCTCGCCGCCGAAGACGACCACGACCTGATGCTCGCTGTCCCAGCTGGCGCAACGCAGCGGGCTGACGCGCGGCGCGGGCACCGCACGCAGGTCGCGCCAGGTATTCGTGGCCAGGTCGTAATTCCAGACGGCGGAGTTGCTCAGGTAGTTCTCGCGGAACCAGTGCCAGCCGTGGCTGCCCGAGAATGCTCCGAAGCGAATGAAGCGATTCTGCACCGGGTCGAACACATTCTGCTGCGCGCAGCAGACGCCGGGCGGCGAGGTGTTCGGCTCCTTGATGGTCCATTTTGCGGTGACGGGATCGAAGGTCCAGGTTTCGGCATTCTGCTCGCCGCCGCCGCCCTGGTTATGGCCGCCCCAGCGGATCAAGACCTTGTGCACCGGGTCGTACCCGTAGGAAGCCTCGTAGGCCAGCGCGGGCGAGACCGGCCCATCCTGGAGCGGTGTGCGCTTGACCCAGGTATTCGCCTCCTGGGGCAACGGCGCATCGGCGGCGAGGGCCAGGCCCGTAAGCAGCAGGCAGGCGGGAAGCAGTCGGAGCGGCTTCATGGCGGGAAACCTCAGCGGGTGGCAGGATGGCGGATCGAGCCCGATGGTATCGCGCGGGCGGTGACATGCAGAGTGCGAGGCGATTTCACTCTGGCATTGTCAATGTGGGAATTGTCAAAGAAGGTGAGAGTCTGTCCCAGAGGCCCCTCGCCCCGTGCGGGAGAGGGGTTGGGGGTGAGGGGTAAACGGCAGGTTCACGGGCACTTCCACCCCTCACCCCCAACCCCTCTCCCGCAAGGGGCGAGGGGAGAGACCTTATGGGACAGACTCTGAGTCTGTCGAAGCGTACTACTGGCAAATCGGCTTCGCGGCCCAGTGGACTCAGCTGCTGGGGCGTGGGGTGTTCTTCCTTCTGTCCAGGTGATCGCGGATGCTCAACGCGGGTGAATCGACCGCAATGACGCCCGGCGGCAATTCGTCCGCGAACTCCAGAGTTCCGCCTCGTGCCAAGGCTACGACGAACATCAGCTTTGCGCCTTTGCCCGCGCAAGCCTTCGACAACTTGAACGCGGCGTCCCGGAGAGTCTCTCCGGGACGCTGCACCCGCACGGGCACGGGACCACCGTCAAACTCATGCTTGAGCAGCGCGTCGATGCCGTTGTTGCGATGGACGGGCACGCAGTCGAGTCCTTGCAGCATTGCCAGCACCGTCTCGTCCGCGTTTCGATAGGCCTCCCGGCCCAGTTCCAGCAGACGAGAGTTGCTGCGCGCCGACCCGTTCAGCCGTCGTTTG
>JAEUIF010000729.1 GCA_016795185.1 Planctomycetia bacterium
GTTCCGGCGAAGCGAGAGGAGACCTTCCTTGCAATTGTAGCTCACAACCGGAGCCGGAGGGGACGAGCAGTTCGCGGCGTCCGGCGCGCCAAACGAGACCAGCGGGCGGCATGGTCGAACCAGTGCCGCCCGCTGGCCTCGTTGTGCAGCCCGAACTCCCGAACTTACCGCGGGCGCGTCGGCGTGCCGACGGTGCCAGGCTGACCGGTCGCAGCCGGATTGCCCGTCGTCGGCGTGCCCGCCGTCGTCGGCGTCGGTGTGCCGACGATGGTGCCGGGCACGGTGTTCGGATTGGTGCCAGGCGGCACGATGCCCGGAACCACGATGCCCGGAGCCGTCGCGCCGGTCGTGTTCGGTACCGTGCCAGGCGTGGTGGTGCCGGGGACCGTACCCGGAGTCACCGTACCGGGAACCGTGCCCGGAGTCGTCGTACCGGGAACCGTGCCCGGAGTGACGGTGCCGGGGATCGTACCCGGAGTCGTGGTGGCAGCACCCCGGGGCGGCGCGCCGGTCGGCAGGTTGCTATTGGGCGACGGCGGCAGCGCGGTGCCGCTCGTCGGCGGAGAAGTTGGCGCGGTCACGCCTGCGCCGGGCACGCTGCCCGGAGCCACCGTACCGGGGATGGTGCCCGGCATCGGGGTGCCGACCGTACCAGGGGCCACGGTGCCGGGGATCGTACCCGGAGTCGTGGTGGCAGCGCCGGGCGGTTGCACGCCCGTCGGCACGTTGGAATTCGGCGGCGTTGGCTGAGCAGTCCCGCTCGTCTGGCCCGTCGTCGGATTCGCGGTCCGATTCGGCATGGTGCCAGCGGTGCCAGCGGCTGGCATCTGGCCGGTCGTACCGGGGATGGTCGCGCCCGGAACCACCGGCACCACACCCACGCCCACGGGGACGGGCACCACAGCGGTACCCGGAGCCGTCGTGTTGTTCTGATTCACGATGCCGCGCTGCGGCGGATCGACGCCCGGCACCACCGTGCCCACCGCGCCAGGGGCGCCCGTGCCGACCGCGCCGGAACCCGTGCGGATACCCGGAGTGGTACTGGCGCTGGAACGGTCCACGGCGGCCGGTGGAGTCGGCGGCGTGTTGGGCGTGCGTTGCGCCACCTCATCATCCTTGCTACCATAACGGATGACGACGCGGTCGCCAGCCTGGAAGTACACGCGGCGCGTGCGTTCGATTTCCTGGCCGTCTTCCGTCCAGCGGACGCGCACGTCGTAGTAATAGTGCGTGCCTTCCTTGACGATCGGCGGCGAAACGAAATGGCGCTCCATGCCGGTTTGTGTCATCTTCTGGCTGCCGATCCAGACCTCGGCATGCGCAGGGACTTTCGCGGAAATACGCACTGAGGTATCGTCCTGGGCGGTCACCGCGCTGGACCAGGTCAGCAAGCCGCAAGCGGCGGTGGCCAGCACCGTCCGCCGGGCCCATGAATAGTATTGCTTCCGCATGATTTGCTCCTCGGTTGTCGGCAATCCGGTTCGCCGCGTGGGCGAATGCCGGTGCAGGCCACACTCCGAACCTTCCGGGGCATGTTGCAATTCGGATGCCAACCGGCCGAGCCACGACTCGCATGAGCCAGACGCCGCTGAACCTGCTCTGCATCGAGCCGCGTTTTCCCGGCCGGCTGGGGCCCGTCGCCGACTGGCTGGTCCGCAAGCGCGGCTACCGCTGCTGGTGCTTCTTCCACAGCGCCGAGCCGCAGGAATTCTGGCCGCACAGCGTGGGACGTGGTCTGGAACTGATCCACTTCAACGTCGGCGGCGCGGCCCGCGAAGCCTCGGTCGCCTGGACGCGCTGTCTCGAACGCGGCCTGTGCTACGCCTACGGCTGCTGGGAAGTGCTGGAAACGCGCCGGCCCCGGCCCATCGACCTGGTGCTGGGCCGCTCCGCCGGGCTGGGCTCGACCCTCTTCGTGCCAGCGCACGCCGCGGGCCTGCCCATCGTCAACTACTTCGATTACTTCCATCACCCGCGCCGCCACGATCTGGCCGAGGAACTGGTGCCCGAACTGCCCGCCAGCTACGTCCACTGGCGGCAGGCGGCCAACGGCATGGACCTGCTCGACCTGGAGAACGGCATCCACCCCTGGACCGCCAGCCGCTGGCAGCGCGACCTCTACCCGCCGGAATACCGCGACGACTTCACCGTCCTACCCGATGGGGTGGACGACCGGGCTTTCACCGACCGCCCGCAACGGCCGCCCCTGACCGTGATGGGCCGCACCATCGGGCCGGACGTGCAGCTGGTGACGTTCGTGGCCTCGGCCCTGGACCGGCTGCGGGGCTTCGACCGCTTTCGCGACCTCGCCGACCGTCTGCTGCGCGCCCGTTCCGACGTGGTCTGCGTGGCGGTCGGCAACCCACTCGTGCAGCGCAGCCTGGACGTGCCCTGGTTCAACCGCGACTATCGCGCTGCCTTACTCCAGCAGTCTCCCGTCCACGATCCCGAGCGCTTCTGGTGCCCCGGCCCGCTGCCGCCGCCCGCGCTCGCCGCGCTGCTGGCGCGCAGCGACTTGCACGTTTATGCGAGCCGAGCTTACCCCGTGTCGCGCTCGCTGCTGCTGGCCCTGGCAGCAGGCCGCGTGGTGCTGGCCTGGGACACCGAACCCGTGCGCGAAGTGCTGACCCACGGCACCAACGCCCTGCTGACAGCGGACCCCGACCAGGCAGCGACACTGGCCGCCGCCGCCCTGGCCGACCCGGCCGCCCACCGCCCGCTCGGCGACGCAGCACGCCAGCTAGCGCTTACCACCCACACCCACGACGCCGCGCTGCCGCGCCTGGCCGCCTGGTTCCAGCAACTGGTCGAGCGGGGTGTACCGATGTCTTGATCCACGTTGTTGACCCCTCCGAGCCAAGCCAATGTGCTTGGCACGGAGGGTCAAAAACCCCAAAGTTTTGACCCTCCGTGCCAAAATCCCTCGGCGCTTGACGCATCGCACCCGCGTTTGGCAGGATGGTGGCTGCGGAGCGCCCACGGCACACCCATAGCCAGCTGACCTCACGAATGCAGATGCAAGAGACATCTTGCTCAAGGGGAGACTTGGGTGCCATGCCCACGGCTTGGCGTGGGCATGGAGACCGCACAGGGTTCCCATGCCCACGCCAAGCCGTGGGCATGCCACCCAGAATGACGTTCTTTTGAGCAACAAGTCTCTTGATACTGCACTAAGTAGGAGCGCAGAATGATTTGCCCGGTCACAAGCCTGAAGCGCAAGCGAAGGATGCCGCATCCTTCGCTTGCGCTTCAGGCTTGTGGGCAAGTCTTTCAGCTTTATTGACTGCTGCGTAACCAACGAGAAAGCGAGCGGCGGGCTTTATGCCCGCCGTCCGTGCCACACGGCGGGGACAAGCCCCGCCGCTCGCCAGCAGTTGCATTGGTTGCGCAGCTGTCAATAATTGCGGTTGCACTCTCCCAGGAGGCCCGCCAGGGCACGAGCCACATGCAGCGCGAGAAGAAGAAGCTGTCACCCGAGCAACGCGAAAAACTGCTCCAGGTACTGAAAGCCCGTTTTGAGGACAACATGGACCGCCATCCGGGCCTGGCGTGGGCCAAGGTCCAGGCCAAGCTGGAGGCCAATGCCGACAAGCTGTGGTCGCTCCACGAAATGGAGAGGACCGGCGGTGAACCGGATGTCATCGGCTATGACGCGAAAACGGGCGAATACACCTTTTGCGATTGTGCGGCGGAAAGCCCCAAGGGCCGCCGCAGCGTCTGCTATGACCGGGAAGGGCTGGAGTCGCGCAAAGAACACCGGCCGGCCAACAGCGCCCTGGACCTGGCAGCCGCGATGGGCATTGAACTGCTGACCGAAGACCAGTACCGAGCGCTGCAAAAGCTCGGCAGCTTCGACACGAAAACGTCCAGCTGGGTGCGCACCCCCGCCGACATCCGGGAACTCGGCGGCGCACTCTTCTGCGACTGCCGCTACGGCCACGTTTTCGTGTACCACAACGGAGCACAGTCCTACTACGGCGCCAGGGCGTTCCGCGGCCTGGTAAGGGTCTAAGCCGCTTTCGCAATGGGCGTGGCGGCAGTCGGTCGCATCATCCCGCCAGCTTGCGTCCGCAGCCGGCCGTGCTACACTTTTCTCGGCCTCTCTACTTACCTGGGAGTTCGCCCGTGACGTTCCTACCACTGGTCGCCGCTCGTCTCGACCAATCAAGTTCCGACAAGTTCAACATTGGCTTCACCAGCGTGGTCGTTCCGCTGTCTGCGGCCGGACACCTTCGAGACGAAGGGCAAGCCCCTGGGCCTCATTGTCGCCCAGCGCGAGAAGTCCTGAGCAGCGGAGCCTGTTGCCGGTGTACCATAGGTTGCGCTGCGTGTCGTGCCGGACGGCGTCGTGCGGCGGGTGGCACGGCCCTCGGTACGCCGAGGGCGTGCGAGCGACGGGCTAGCGGACGGGATCAAGCTACCGCGAGGTGCCGCACGGCCCTCGGAGTACCGAGGGCCGTGCCACCCAGACGGCGAATCAGCACCGGGCGCACTGTTCAAGTAGCCACCCACATGGGAGCCGATCCATGTCGCTGCAAGAGATGCTGGACATCATTCTGCCGCCCGCAAAGCCTTTGCAGGTTGGGACCAAGCGACAGTTGGAAGCCATTGAAAAGAGAATCGGCATTCAATTTCCTGAAGACTATAAGGACTTCATCTTTCGCTACGGGAGTGGCAACGTCGCAGGATTCTTCAGCGTGCTGAATCCGTTTTCCGAGAGTTGGCAGCACGAAATTCGCACTCGCTGCGAGAACCTTCGGTCAGTGAAGAAGAAGAAAGAAACGGAGGTTCCATTTCCAATTTTTCCAGAGAAGGAAGGGATTTTTCTTTGGGGAGCGGACAGTAACGCAAGTGAGTATTACTGGTTGACTCAAGGTAAACCAGACGATTGGTTAACGCTGAAGAACCATGAAGCTGGTCCACCTTGGTTTCAATTCAAGCTTCCTATGACGACATTTCTGGCGAAGGTGCTAACAAACAGACTGAAGCGCTTCTGGCCCGGCGATCCCCAACCATTTGGCAAGGATGAGCTTGCCTTTGAGCCAGTTGCTTACAGGTAGCCGTGCTACTTGCTCAGCACGGTGTGTCGAACCCCGAAACGACCGTACTCACGCCGGGCAGCACGTACCTCACACGCCCTCGGAGTGCCAAATGACGTGCCACCCAGCCCTCCGTGGGCCGGTGAACGAGGTTGTTCAGCGGCGGAGGCATATCGATGACCCAACGACGGTGGCTGCCTATCGCGAGCCTGGTCCTGTTTCTCTCCGCGATCGGTTCGTGGATCGGCGCTTGGTGCATGAATGCGCGTTCCGACCGCGTGGTCCGTCAGTGGCTTGCGCCCGAGGATGTCCAGTATGGGAGCTACGATCCTTACGCGCTGTCCGTGGTGGAGGGTGCCCTGGACTGGAACCTGCCGAGATTGCGCCGTCGCCACTACCTGTTCATCGGTCGGGGTACGGAGGCCCCCAGCTACGGGCACTATCTCGACTACACCTTCCACCCTGGCGGCAAAGACATCGACACCCACATCGGCCGATCCACGGTCGAGTGGACGCCGGATGGCGTCACGTTCGTGGAGGCCACCGGACATCGGCTTTTCGTTCCGAAAGCGATGTTCATAGGCGGTCGATGATGGCCTCTCAGCGCGGAGTTGCGACCGGGTGGCACGTCCCTCGGTACGCCGAGGGCGTGCGAGCGCCAGGCCACTGGCGGGGGTGCAGTCCTTTCGAGGTTCCGCACGCCCTCGGCGTACCGAGGGACGTGCCACCCGTCGAGGAGGCATAACGATGGCGACGCCTGAAAATCGGCCTGCGTGGGTTACGTCTTGGTTCCAGTCGCATCAGAGAACTGCCTGGCTGCCGATCATCAAGCCGACGGATGCCCTAACGGGGGGATCAAAATACGCTGGTGTGCCGTGGCTGGCGCATGACGAAGAGTGGCCAGCCTGCGAATCGTGCCGGCGGCCCATGCAATTCTTCTTTCAGCTTGATCTGGGCTGCCTGCCGGAAGGTGCCAACCGAGGATTCGGCGACGGACTCTTGCAGCTTTTCATGTGTACCTGGATCCAACAAGGAAAGTGCCAGCCCATTCGTGACCCCTGCTTGCCCTTCTCCGATGCGACCCTGATCCGGATCATTCCGGCTCAAGGGGCTGGCAAAGCGGTCGAGATTCCATTCTTCGGGGAGGGGTTGTCATCGGCGGATGTTCCCGGGAACTGCATGGCAATCAGGGGTTGGGAGGCGCAGACTGACTTCCCCCGTTCGCAAGAGTTTGAAGACCACCACCCACATTTTCGGGGTGATGAGGACCTATTCTCGGATTCATTCTCGTGTACTCAGGACGACAAATTGGGCGGCTGGCCGTTTTGGCTCCAAGGGACCGAATATCACCATTGTCGCCGGTGCCGTACTCCGATGACGAATCTGATTTATCAGTTAAGATCGGACCACATCCTGTCGTATTGGTTCGGCAGGGCTGGGATTGGGTGGATCTTACAGTGTCCGAAAGACAAGGACATCCTGGCTTTTACCTGGCAATGTTGAAAGGCGTAGCGCTGAACCAGTCTGCGGCAACATCGCGCGCCTCCGGGGTTCCACTTCTCACCAACCGCCGTGGTCGGCGCGGCAAATGCCATCCAGGAGCCAATTGTGAGAATCCCAGCTTGCAGCGCGGCGTGTCTTTCCCTGGCGGTGTTGCTGGTTGGCGTGTCAGCGGCCGACAACGAGCGGCCGTCGGCCGCGTTGAACACCGAGGTCCGGCAGATCACCTCCGGGCCGAACCATCATTTCTTCGGCTACATCGGTCATGTGCGGACCATTCCCTGGAACCGCGGCGGACGCTACATCCTTAGCCTGCGGACCAGCTTCCAGGACCGGATGCCGAAGCCGGGCGAGGCCGCCGACATCGTGCTGCTCGACGCGCAGCAGAACTACGCGCCGCGGGTCGTGGACCGCACGCGGGCCTGGAACTTCCAGCAGGGGACCATGTTCTACTGGAACCCGCAGGCCCCCGAAACACAGTTCTTCTTCAACGACCGCGATCCGGAAACGCATGAGGTCTTCTGCGTGCTATTCGACATCTCCAAGGGCAAGGGCGGCGAGCGCGTGGCCGAGTATCGCTTCAAGGACTCGCCGATCGGCAACAGCGGCATGGCCCAGCGCGGCGGCTGGTTCCTCGGCCTCAACTATGGCCGGCTGGCCCGGCTGCGCTCCGTCACCGGCTATCCCGGCGCGCGCGACTGGACGCTCGGCGGCAAAATTCATCCGGAAGATGATGGCATCTTCAAGGTGAACTCCGCGACCAAGGAAAAGCAGTTGCTCGTTTCGTTCAAGCAACTCGCGGCTGCGGTACGTGAAAAGCGCCCGGACGTGGCCGAGAAAGAGCTGTTCATCAACCACACGCTCTGGAGCCGCGACGACGGCCGCATCTTTTTCTTCGTGCGCGGCGACTGGGGACAGAAGGACGGCAAGCACCTGGACATCCCGTTCACCATGAAAGCCGACGGCAGCGAACTGCGCCCGCTGGCCCGGCACATCGGCGGCCATCCGGAGTGGGAGTCCGACCGCACCCTCATTGGCGCGGCCGGCAAGGACCAGGTTCTGTTCGACGTGGAGAAGCAGGACATCAGCGGGAAGCTGGGCACGCCGACGATCTTCCCATCTCCCGGCGGCGATGTGGCCCTGTCGCCCAACGGCACCTGGCTGGTGAACGGGCACAGCGAACAGGGGAAGAACTACCTCACCTTTCTGCGCCGGGCCGATGGGGCCTGGACTCGTACAGCAGCCTTTGAGCGCGGCGCGTACACGACAGGCGACCTGCGCATCGACCCCGCCCCCTGCTGGGACCGTGACGGTTCGCGTCTGCTCGTCGGCGCTGCCGCCCAGGACGGTTCCCGCCAGCTGTTCATCGTCACGCTGAAGACCGCGGCCAAACCTTGAACGGCGGGCTCGCAGCCGACCTCGCCACAAGATGTCCTGTGGAGGTTCAAACTTCGAGCAGCTTGCAACTGGCTGTGGCGATCCGCACAGCGGACCCTACGGGAATTACGTAGGGTCCGCTGTGCGGACCATAGCGCCTGGTACAACATCCATTCGACCGTTCAGGCCCGCAGCTGCACGCCCGCGCGGAACACGTGCGGCGGCAGGGCATAGCTGATGGCTTCCAGCTTGGTCATGAACTTCGGCCGGATGCCGGTCGCCTCGAACTGGCCGTAGGCTTTGCCCGCCGCGTCGATGCCCTGCTGCCGATAAACGAACAAATCCTGCAAGGTGATGACGTCCTGTTCCATGCCCGTCACTTCAGTCAGGTGCGTGACGCGCCGCGCGCCGCCGGGCAGGCGGTCCACTTGCACGATCACGTTGATCGCGGCGGCGATCATCTGGCGGACGGCGCTCAAGGGCAGCGCCAGCTCGCTCATCATGAACATCATCTCCAGACGGCCCAGGGCGTCGCGCGGGCTGTTGGCGTGCAGCGTGCTCATCGAGCCTTCGTGGCCGGTGTTCATGGCCTGGAGCATGTCCAGCACCTCGCCGCCCCGGCACTCGCCGACGACGATGCGGTTGGGCCGCATGCGCAGCGAGTTCTTCACCAGGTCGCGAATGGTCACCGCGCCCTTGCCTTCGAGGTTCGGCGGCCGGGCTTCCAGCTGGACAACGTGCCGTTGCTGCAATTGCAACTCCGCGGCGTCCTCGATGGTGATGATCCGCTCGTTGTTCGGGATGAAGCCCGAAAGCACGTTGAGCAGCGTGGTCTTGCCGCTGCCAGTGCCGCCGCAGATCAGCACGTTGAGCCGCGCCTTGACCAGCGCTTCCAGCACCTGGCCCAGTTCTGGCGTGAGCGACTTGTGATGCAGCAGGTCGGCCAGCCGCAACGGCCGCGCGCCGAAACGCCGGATGCTCAGCGTCGGCCCGCGCAGGGCCAGCGGCGGGATGATGGCGTTGACGCGCGAACCGTCCAGCAGCCGGGCGTCCACCATCGGCGAGGATTCATCCACGCGCCGGCCCACCCGGCCGACGATGCGGCGGATCACTTCCAGCAGGTGCTCGTTGTCGCGGAAATGAATCGTGACCTCTTCCAGCGCGCCGGCGCGCTCGACGTAAACCTGGTGCGGCCCGTTGATGAGGATGTCGCTGATGGTCGGGTCGCGCAGCAGCTTTTCCAGCGGCCCCAGGCCGATGATGTCGTCGAGCAGGTCTTGCAGCAGCTGCCGTTGCTGGGCGGCCGTCAGCAAGTGCTCGCCGCCGGCGATCTGGTGCTCGATGGCGCGGTGAATAAACCGTTGTCGCTGCGCTTCGGGCAGCTTGTTCACCTCATCGGGCTGGAGCTTCTCGATGAGCTGATTATGGATGCGCTGCTTGAGCAGCTCGTAATGGCTGGCCGAGGCCGGCTTCTTCGGCTCCACATGTCCGGCGGGTTGTCCAGTTCCGAGGTTCGGCAGGTAGGAGGTATCCATGATTTCCTCGATTCGGGGCGCATATCCATGCTTCGCGAGCGGTGGGCTTTCGAGCAGATCGCAAACGGGTGTAGCACCGGGCGCTATGGTCCGCACAGCGGACCCTACCGCATGCCGTAGGGTCCGCTGTGCGGACCGCTACTGTTCGTGGTCTTAGTGGCTGGCCGTTTGAACAGCGGGCTCACGCCCGCCGCTCGCCTGAAACTGTTAGCCGCGAAACGTGTGCATCAGTTTCGACAGGAACGATTCATGCTGCGTCGGCGGCTTTTCGGCCCCCAGGACGATCGCCGCCAGGTGGTCGATGTCGTGCAGGGCCCGGCAATGCGGCGCGGTGTCGCGCAGGGCGCGGCCGGCGTTGACCGCGGCGGCCAGGTGCGGGTAATCGTTGGCCACGGTCAGCAGCCGTTCGGGCTTCAGCAGTTCTTCCAGCCGCTTGAGGCTGAAAGCTTCGTTCGTGGGGTCATAGCGGTTGATGACCACGTGCTTGGCGGCAACCACTTCGCGCTGCTCGAGCGAATCCAGCACCAGCCGCAGGGCGTGCAGCGACGGTACCTTCTGTTCCGCCACCAGCATCACCCGGCTGGCCACGGCCAGCGTGTCGAAGTACGTGGCGTCGAACCGCGCCGGCATGTCCACGATGACCACGCGGGCCAGCTGCCGCAGGTAGTTCAACAGCCGCACCACGCTCGAGACCGGCGCCTCCACCGGGACGATGCCCTGGTACGGCCCGGCCAGGATCGAGAAGTTCGGGGCCACCTCCGTCAGCGCGCGGCGAATCGCTTCGAGGTCAATGCGGTCGATGTCGCCCAGCAGGTCCGCCGTGGTGAAGTGCGGCTCGACGTTCAGGTAGCAGGCCAACCGGCCCATCTGGAACGACAGTTCGGCCAGGATGCACGGTGTACGATGCACGTGGGCGATCTCGCGGGCCAGGTTGACGCTGAGCGTGGTGGCGCCACAGCCTTCGCTCACGCCGGAGACCGCGATCACCGTCGCATCGGTCTGCACCTGACCGAACTGCAAGGCGAGGCGCTTCATTGCCGCCTGGAAATCGTCCGCCGCGAACGGCAGCACGACGACCTGGGCCGCCCCCGCGCGCATTGCCTTGAGCACCATGCCGGCATCGCAAACCGGGTCCAGCAATGCCATGATTGGTTGCCCGGGGAAGACTTCGTTGAGCTTCTCCAGTTCCTTCAGGTCTGGTTCCGCCTTGATGAACAGCGTGAACAGCCGCTTGGCGTTGGGCAGCAGCGGCAGGGCTGCCAAGGCGGCGGGCACGTCCGGGTACTCGGTCTCGACGGCCACCGAGGCGTTGTGCAGCTCGCGTCGCAGATCGAACAGTGCGTCGGTTTCCACGAAGCCGACCAGCACGACATTGAGCGGATACATGGCTCCCTCCCTGGCGATGGTTCGTTCGGACGGGTTCGCGAACTCTAGGTCGGCCGGCCGCTCGCGGCGCCGACCTTCAGTTTCCGCAGCACATCCAGGGCGCTGATGACCCCCACCAGCGCTCCGGCCCGATTGACCACGAACAGATGGTGAATCGCCAGCGCCGGCATGTACTCGACGACCTCGGCCACGGGCGCATCCTCGGGGCACGAGAAGACGGCAGGGGTCATGATGTCGCGCACCCGCGTTGGGTGGTGCCACTCGGGCCGCGCCACGCGCAGCGGACCTTCTGGGGCGGGCGGTTCACTGGCATTCTCGCGGGCATGAATGATGATGTCGGTCTGACTGACGACCCCGACGGGCCGCCCGGCTGCATCGACCACCGGCGCGGCGCTGATGCCGCGGTCGCCGAGAATGCGCACGGCCTCCAGCACCGTGGCATCGGCGCGGATGGTTACCGGATCGGGCGTCATCAAGTCGGCGGCCGTTTCGGCGGCCAGCACGACGGGCGGCTTCAAGGGTTGCCTCGTGGAGATCATGACGCGCCTCCTGCTTCCGGCGGCGCGGCCGGCCGATACACCAGCACCGGCACGTGCGCGCCGCGCACCACCTTGTCGGCCACGCTGCCCAGCAGCAGCCGTCGCCAGCCGCCCCGGCCATGCGTGGCAATGGCGATGGCATCGACTGATAGCGCGCCGGCCTGTTCGAGAATCGTTTCCGCGATCTGCGTGCCGACGACCACGCGGCGCTGCACCGCTTCCGGGCGGGCCTGCATCCGGCCGGCGACCCCGGTGAGATAGCCTTCCGCCTGAGTTTTCAGCTCCTTCATCGCCGCCGGCGCCAGCCCGCTGACGACAAAGCCTTCGGCGTCGCGTCCGGCCGGCAGCAGCGGATCGAGCACTTGCAGCAGCGTGTACTCGGCGTCGGATAGCTTTCCCAGGGTCTGCGCCGGCGCGAGGATGCCTTCGGCCAGCGGCGAGCCATCCAGGGGCACCAGCAACCGCTGGAGCTTGGGCGGATGTCGCAGTTCCGGCGCGGTTTCTTGCGGACGCATGAGCAGGATCGGCGTCGTCGAACGGCGCAGCAACTGGTCGGCCACGCTGCCCAGCCAGAAGCGGTTGAACGCCCCCCGGCCGTGTGTGGTCATGACGATCAAGCCGGCTTGCCGGGCCTGCGCCTCCGCGTCCAGGCTGGCGGCGATGGGATCGTCGAGCAAGGCGCAGCTCACGGGGACTTCGACCACGCCGCGCAACCGCTGGACCACGCGGTCCAGGTAGGCGCGCTCGTTGGCGCGGGCCGCTTCGTCGAGCGACGGAAACGAAGCGCTGGTCACGAGCCCTTCGGCGAAATCGGGCGTGACGACCGGATTGTGAACTTGGACCAGGTGCAACACCGCGCCGGCGGCGCGGGCAAGGCCGCCGGCCAGCGGCAGCGCCTGTTCGCTGAAGGCGGAACCATCGAGCGGTACGAGGATGGTGCGGTACATGGGTCTTCACCAGTCGGGCGCAGGGCCTGGAGGCGGTCGGCCAGCAACGTTGGCCTGCCGTACCCACGCTAAGGCAAAGTCCGTACCGAACGGCAAACGCTTCGTCGCGGATAGCGCCGCACGCTGAAAATGCCCGGTTTTTTGGGATCGCCACGGGCGAAAACGCCCGCCAGCACGAGTTGCCCTGTGCGGAACGGGAACGGTCGCGACGGTTTCGCACAGCAAGCGCGGCAGAACCGGGCACTGGCGGGCTGGAGAGGGATTTCAGGCGGACTTGGCGAACGTTGCCAGTTCCTGCTCGGTCAGCTGGCGGAGGAAATTGCAGCCCAGGCGATAGCGTGCCTCCGGCGTGGCTGCGGTGCGGACCACCGAGGCCAGGATCGGCAGTTCGGGCATGCCGTCCGCAGCGCTCAAACGGATGTCGAGCAGGCTGCCAACCTCGATGGTCTCGGGCACTTCAAGCCCC
>JAEUIF010000732.1 GCA_016795185.1 Planctomycetia bacterium
CTCACTCGCTATTTCGACGGCGCGCGCGGTCGGGACGGCTCCTGCGGCAAGCAACAACTCCGTTAACTCCGTCGATTCATGCCCTAATTCGTCGTGTGCTTGCGAGGCTGCATCGCTCTCGATATCGATGGCATGAACCAAGGGAGACCAGCCATCCGACAACTCCTTATGAATATCTGCGCCAGCTTCGATCAGTCGGCGTACGATGGGCATCCACTGCTGTTCAATCGCCAGGTGAATTGGAGGGTCGCGCGGGTTATCCGCCGCGTTGACATCGACTCCGGCGGCAATCATTCGGTTCACGGCATCGAGGTCACCCGACCACACGGCTTGCGAAAACTGCGTTGCATTAATCATGAAGATGACCTCGTTGGCGAACGGGCTACTTCTTCTCCGGCTTGAGTAGCCGCGCTTCGACCTTCCAGTCCTCGCTGTCCTTGACGTTGAGCTTGCCCTTGCCCAGCGCCCAGTAGGCAACGCCCTGCATGCCGCTGACCTTTTGCTTGCCCAGGCCCATGATCTCGAACTGATGCTCGGCGGGCAGGCTGAAGGCCAGGAAATCGGCCCGGTCCTGGCCGAAGTAGAAGTCATCCACCTTCTCACCCTGACTCATGCCGCCGGTGGGATCGACAGGCACCCAACCGACGCCCAGCGCGTGGAAGTCCGTTTTGACGTGGGTCTGGTAGAAAGCGACGCCGTCGATCTTGGCGCCCTTCTTCGCCGACTCCGCCATACGACCCGGCAGCGTTCGTGCGGGGATGCCGTTGGCCCGCAAGGCGGAAACGTAGAGCGTGGAGATGCCGCCGCAGTCCGACTTGCCGGCATGGCACACCGCCGCCGGCTTCCGGTCCATCTTCTCGGCGAGGTGATACTTGAAGTGCGTGGCGATGAAGACGAACAGCCGGCGGGCGAACTCGATCTCGCCTTCCTTTGCCTCGCGGCGCAGCTTGTGGTGCGTCAGCCATTCCTGAAAGCCCTTGGCCTCGTAAGCAAAATCCTCGGTTGGCTTCGTCCACTCGCGGCGTTCTTCCTCGTTGAGCGGCGGAATTTCGGGATGCTTCGCGCCGGCGGCGAGCGGGATCAGTTTCACGGTGCGCAGCAGCGCCTGGTAGCGGACCTCGACCTTCATCGGGTGCGCTTCCTTGACCGGCACGCGGGCGATGATCAGCGCATGGTGCGGTATGGAATGCTCGATCTTGTGACCAACGACGATCATCTCGGCCTTGATGTCGCGCTGATTGGGCAGTTCCGGCGGTCGCGGCGCGGCGAAGACCCATTCCGTGGGATGGAATTCCGGGGCGTGAAACTCTTGCGTCAGGAGCGCCTCGATTTCCTTGGCGGGTTCGATTTCGAGTCGATAAGCGGGCGGTGCGGCGAAAGTGAAGGAGAGCAGCAGCGGCGCCAGCATGGGGTTCATGGATTTCTCCGCGACATGATGCGAGCGACAGGCGAAATTGTATGACTGCCGTGCGCTGCCCGCCACGCAATGCCACGGACTTCGCGGCAGCTTCATCGTCGATGCTAGATTGTTCGGTACCGGCGAGTGGGAGAGATAGGGTGAGTCGTGGCGTCAACGCGCATCACGGGACGTACTCGGGGTATCCGGCGATTCCGTTTGGGCTTGTGACTTCGCGTACTGCTGGTCGTGGCGCAAGCATTGCTCCGGCTTCGTCAAGCAGAGTCGTTGGTAACAGTGGGCTTGCGGTCCCTCCGCAGCCACCGAGTCGTCTTCCACAACCCAAAGCGCCCGCGCAGGCCCCCATGTCCTGCGCGGGCGCTTCGGGTTGTGTGCCGGTATGGTCCGCCCCGTCCCTAGACCATCACTTCCTTGATGAGCGGCGCTTCGTCCACGATGATCTTCATCGGGCGGTTGGTCGTCGTGTACAGTTCCTTGTCCGGGTCGATGCCGAGCAGGGTGTAGAGCGTGCGGCCGAAGCTGATCGGCGAGTAGTAGTTCTCGACCACGTGCAGCGAGGTCTTGTCGGTCTTGCCGAGTACCATGCCGTGCTTGAAGCCGCCGCCGGCCACCAGCACGAACTGCGTGGTGCCCCAGTGGTCGCGGCCCGGCAGCCCGGAATAGCCGGGGTCCTTGTAAATCTTGTTGCGGCCCATCTCGCCGAGTACCGTCACGATGGTGGTGTCGAGCAAACCGCGCTCGTCCAGGTCTTCGAGCAGGCTGGCCACCAGGGCATCGAACTTCGGCAGCGTCTGCTTGCAGCTGTTCGTGATGTTGGCGTGCATGTCCCAGCCGTTCCAGGGCACGAAGACGAAGGGCACGCCGGCTTCGATCAGTCGCCGGGCCGCCAGCATCGACGAACCGTGCTCGTTCTTGCCGTAACGCTCGACGTCCTTCGGATCGAGCTTCTTGGGATCGACGGCGTCGCGCAGCTTCGGCGAACGCAGCAGGTCGAACGCGCTCTGCTGGAACTGGTCCAGGCCGGCGATGACGGGTTCCGCCGCGTCGAGTTTGCGCAGTTGTTGATCGAGCGCTTTCAGCAGCCCTTCGCGGCGTTGCAAGGCCGATAGGTCGAGCTGCGCCGGCGGCGCGAGCATCGAGCCGACTTCGTCCTTGGGATCGCCTGGCTTGAAGGTCAGCGGGTCGTAGGCCGGCCCCAGGTAGTTCAGGTGCAGGTCGCCCGATTCCTTGTACGGGCCAAACGAGACATACGTGGGCAGCCCCTGAATGGCCGGGCGTTCCTTGGCCACCACGCTGCCGTACATCGGATATTTGGCCGTGTCCTTGGTGCGCGGATTGCCGGAGAGCCAGTACAAGCCGCCGGAATGCTCCCACTTCTCCGTGCCGATGCCGACCGAGCGCAGGATCGAAAACTTGTCGGCGTTCTGCGCCAGTCGGGGCATCAGCTCACAGAACTCGATGCCGGGCACCTTGGTCTGCGCCGGCTTCAGCTCGCTGCCGAAGGGCGGCGGCGTATCTGGCTTCATGTCGAACATGTCCTGGTGCGGCGGGCCGCCCGCCAGCCAGAGCAGGATCATCTGCTTGCCCTTGGCGCCGGGCTTGCCGACCGCGTTCGCCTGGGCGCGGAAGAAGTCCACCATCGACATGCCGAACAACGACGCCCCGCCGACGCGGAAGAAATCCCGTCGACTGAGATTGCGAAAGCCCTGGCAACCCTGGTTCATGGTCGGGACCCTTTCGTGAAAGTTCGCCAAGCAGCCGGCGGTGTGCGTCAATGATTCAGGAGGAACTCGCGCGTGTTCAGCAGGCCCCAGAGCAGGTCTTCCAGGCCGCGCTGCGGCGACGCGCTTTCCTTGACGTATTTCAGGCACGTTTGCCGTTCTTCATTCGTGGGCAGGCGGCTCAGCGCCCAGAGGAACAAGTCCTCGATACGCTTGTCTTCTTCGGCGATGTCCTTGATGAGCTGCGCCACTCTGCCCTGCGGCGCGGTGATTTTCTGCTGCACCGCAGGGTGATTCGCCAGGTAGAGCGTCTGCGCCATCGTGGGCTTGGTGTCGCGCTCGCAGTCGCACTGCACTTCCGGGCTGCGCTGTGGTCGGCCGAAGATGTGGAAGGCGTACTGCAACGTCGCCTTGCCCTTCTCGCCGCCGGTGCTGCCGGCGACTTCCAGAGCTTTGGCGTTGGCCGGCAGGTGCAATTCCGGCGGATAGGTCTCGCTGCCAGCCGTCGCGTGATTGACCGCATCCACCAAGATTTCAGCGGGCAACCGGCGCAGGTAGAACGAAGCGTAGTTGGTCGTTTCGTGCTTGTTGGTGGCGTTGGTTTGCGCGCTCTGCTGGTACGTCCGGCTGTTGAGGATCGCACGGTGCAGCCGCTTCAGATCATGTCCGTGCTTGACGAAGTCGGCACACAGCTCGGCCAGCAGGTCCGGGTGCGAGGCGGGGTTCAAGGGCGACAGCTGGTCCGGCGGGTCGATGATGCCTCGGCCGAAGTAGTGTGCCCAGACGCGGTTCACCGCCGCGCGGGCAAAGAACGGATTCTCGGGCTGCTTGAGCCAGGCGACCACGGGCGCACGCGGGTCTTGCCCGGGTGGCACAGCTTGCGGCTTCATCTCGCCCAGCAAGCGGAATTGCTTGGAATCCTGCTTGCCCAGCGTGCTGGTGACGCTCGCGAAAATCGCCTTGCCGTCCGTGTGGATTTCCGTGCCCTTCATCCGCTTGGCGGCGCTTTCGAGAGCGGTGGCCTTCTCGCCCAGCGCCTTGGCTTCCGCTTGCAGTTTGGCAGCCTCTTCCTTCGGCAGCGACTTGTCCTTGGCCTGTTCGGCCAGCTTCTTGGCTTCGTCCTTCAGGTCTTTAATTTCCTTGCCGAGTCCATCAGCTTCCTTGGTCATGGCCGCCGACGAGGACTTTTCGCCGCCCGCCGGTACGCGCATGAAAAAGTTGGCGAAGCTGATCAGGTCGTCCTGCTGCCAGACGTCGTGCGGGTGGCGATGGCACTGGGCGCATTCCAGCCGCAGCCCCAGAAACGCATGAGCGACCTGCAACGCCCCCTTGACTCCGGCGGCGTTCGTGCGCTGCCAGTAGAGGTCGAGCGTTTGCCGATTGTTGTAGGCTTTCAGTTCAGTGCTCTTGCCGGCGTTCTCCTCGGCCATCGCCTTGACCTCGGCGGCCCACTCCTGCTCGCCCCGGCCTTCGCGGCTGGTGGCCAGCAGGATGCGTTCGGCCAGCTGGTCGTAAGGCGTGTTTTCCTGGAAGCGGGCACGGAGCCATTCATAGAAGCGGCGCGTCTCGGCGGGCTCGGAGAAGCCCAGCTTGGCCTCGAAGCCGACGGGCCGCAAGATGTCGCAGAACTTCGTCGCCCACAGCGCCGCGTAACCCGGTCGGGCCAGTAGTTCCTCGATCTTCTTCGCTCGCTTGTCGGCAGCGGGGTCCGCGAGGAAGGCCCGAATTTCGTCTGGCGCGGGCAGCGCGCCGGTCACGTCGAGCGACACACGGCGCAGGAAGGTCGCATCGTCGCACAGGTCCGCCGGATGGATGTTCAACCGCCGCAGCTTGTCCAGCACGTGCTTGTCAATGAAGTTCACCGGCCGCACATCGGGAAACGCTTCATCGCCCGCGCGCGGCGACACCAGCATCGCCACGACCGGCTCGGAACGGTAGCGGGCCACCAGCGCGGTATCGCCGACGGCCAGCGCCTCAACTAGCCCGGACGGCTGAATGCGAGCCAGTTCCTTGTTGGCCGGCTCGAAGCTGCACAGCGCGGTCACGTCTTCGGTGGAGCCGTCGGCGAACGTCGCGGTCACCTTCAGCGAGTAGGTCTCGCCCTGCTTCGCGGTCTGGAGCGGAGGCGTCACGGTGAGTCGGGTGACGGCGGATTGCGGGACGGCATCGAGCTTCGCGCCGGCGGCGATCCAGTCGCGGAGCAACCGATATTCGGGGCTGTTGACTTCCAGCCGCTTGCCGCCCTGGTGTCCGGCCTGGCCCGCCGCCTTGAGCAGCAGCAGGCTGTTTTCCGGATCATTGGGGTTGAGCCGTCGGCCGCCGGCCTCGCGCAGTAAACGGTCGTGGTCGCCCGCCGGTTCCGCGCCGAACAACGACAGCCGGAAGCCGTTCTGCCCCTTGACCGCGCCGTGGCAGCTGCCGGCATTGCACCCCAGACGGCTGAACAATGGCACCACATGCCGGCTAAAGAGCGGCTCGCTGGCTGGGCCTTCGGCGGCAGGCAACGCGGGAGCCAGACCAGCGACGACGAGAGCGCCGAGAAGTACACCGAGCAAGCGGGGGGTAGTTCGGTACACGGCAAACTCCTTGAGGCACAGGCAGGCGGGCGCGGGAGTTTCGGTCGGCTGGCAGTCGGAGGGATCGAGCAACAATGCGCAGCCTAGCAGACCTTGGACGCAGCCACCAGCGCCGGGTGTCGATTGGCCCAGTGATTGTCTATGTGGTAATCGTGGCGACGTTTTCGCTTGCTCGTGCCGGTCGGCGAACCGATGATGCTTCAGGTTCGCTCACGGAGACCGCGATGTTAAAGACTCGTTTCACCGAACTGGTAGGTTGTTCGATTCCGCTCCAGCAAGCGGGCATGGGCGGCGTGGCGCAGCGCGATCTAGCGGCGGCCGTGACCGCGGCAGGCGGCCTGGGCATGCTGGCTGGCGTCCGGTTGCCCGCGCCGTTCCTGACCGAACTGCTCGACGGGCTGAAACAGCAGCAAATCGGGCCGTTCGGCGTCAACTTCTTGATGCCGTTCCTGGACCGCGCCTGCGTCGAGGCCGCGTCGGCGCGCGCCAATTTGGTCGAGTTCTTCTACGGCGAACCCGACCCCAACCTGATCTACCGCGTCCACGACGGCGGCGCACTGGCGGCCTGGCAGGTCGGTTCCGTCGATGAAGCCAAACAAGCGGCGGATGCTGGTTGCGATTTGATCGTGGCGCAGGGCGTAGAAGCCGGCGGGCACGTGCGCGGGCGCATCGGCCTGCTGCCCTTGCTCGACGGCGTGCTGAACGCG
>JAEUIF010000771.1 GCA_016795185.1 Planctomycetia bacterium
GGTTCCCGCGTGGTTTTTCCTCAGCCACCCCCTCACCCAACCACCCGGGGCACCCCCCCCGCCGCTCGCCTAGTCGGACATCCGCAGGCACCAATCTCGCCAGCCCCCACGTCAGGTCGTAGTCTGAAGGAAACAGCAGGCACCCCACCCGAGGACTCTCCATCATGGCGGCCGAACTCTTTAATCTCACGGGCAAGGTTGCCCTCGTTACCGGCGGCAGCAAGGGGCTGGGCAAGGCCATGGCGCGCGGCCTGGCCGAGTCCGGGGCCGACATCGCCATCAGCAGCCGGCACGAGGATGAACTGAAGGCCGCCCTGGATGACATTCTGAAGGGCACTGGCCGCAAGGGCTGCTACGTCGTCGCCGACATGAGCCAGCGCGCCGAGGCGACGAAGCTGGCCAAGACCGTGCTGGAGAAGCTGGGCCGCATCGACATCCTCATCAACAACGCCGGCACCAACGAACCGCAGGCCATCGACCAGATCACGGATGAATCCTGGGACCGGCTGCTGGAGATCAACCTGTCGTCGATCATGGCCCTGACCCGCGCCGTCGTGCCGCAGATGAAGGAGCGGAAGTGGGGCCGGATCATTCATATCTCGTCGATCATGGGCTTCGTCTCGAAGGAAGGCCGCAACGCCTACTCGGCGACCAAGTCGGCCCTGCTCGGGCTGTGCCGGGCCAGCGCCCTGGACCTGGGCAAATTCGGCATCACGGTCAACTGCATCGCGCCGGGGCTGTTCCTGACCGACCTGCCCATGCGGCTGCTGACGGAGCAAGACAAGCGCGAGTTCTGCAAGATGACGGCCCTCGACCGCACGGGCGAACTGCGCGAACTGGTCGGCCCGGCGCTGCTGCTCGCCAGCGACGCGGGCAGCTATGTGACAGGGCAGACGATCGTGGTCGATGGCGGGTTGCTGTCGCGCTGAAGGCGAGTACGTCGGGCTTTCCAGCCCGACACGAACTGCCGGCGATGAGCGGCTCACCAAGAGCGCTGAGGTCGGGCTGGAAAGCCCGACGTACAAGGCGAGTACGTTGGGCTTTCCAACCTGACATGCAGCGCCCTCGATGTGCTGCGCCCGTGCGAGCAGTTCCGGCGCGGCTGGATTCTGGTGGGAATGTCAGGCTGGAAAGCCTGACCTACTTGCACGTCGGACACGGTGCCCAGAAAACGGCACGAAGATTGCATGTCGGGATACACCCAGGTGGGCCATCGGCCATTGCACGGCCCCATCCGCGTGAATGGAATCCACTTCCGACCTTCACCGATCGTGCTGCCGGCAAACGTGCCGCACCCTGCCTTTGACTTGCAAGATTCGCTCGGCGAGGTTAGGATTGTCTAGGTGATGCTTGAAGGAACGATGAAAAGCATGTACTAGCCTGAATGATTCTCAATGGCGGGCCGATCAGGGCAGAGCCATGGAAAAATGCAGCGTATATGCCGAAAGTGAGAAGGAAGCCCAATCCTTCAAATGGATCGAAAGCGAGAAGGCCGGGTGTGACCTGGGCGAAGTCGCCATTCGCCGCTGGGTCAAGGACCACTGGTGGGGCTATCTGCGGGCCCGCTGGCTGGAACACCTGCAAGGCCGGCGCTTCTGGGTCGAGTTGGACCGCGGCGACTTCGGCCTGCTCCAGCGACGCTTCACCGACCAGGAACTGCTGCTCGACCGCATCCTCGACCGCCTGAAAGCTGGGCAGGAAAACCTGCACATCATCCTCTGGGCGCAGAACTGGAACATTCCCACCGATTCGGTCCTGGAAATCCTCGAAGCCCTCGACATCAACAGCCGTCGCCTCGCCTGCAAGTTCGACCCGCAATGCTAACTGCCTCCCTTCCGCATCCTCCGCTCTCCGCCTGACCAGCCTGCTCACCCGCTGACCTCGTCCGACACCCTTCAGCAAACCGCACCGCCGTTGACCCGAAGAATTTGTCCCGTGACGTAAGTCGCCGCCGGCGCTGCCAGCCAGCGTACCGCTTGCGCCACGTCTTCCGGCAAGCCCCAGCGCGCCAGCGGGGTCTCGCGCAGCACGCGCTCTTGCCAGGCCGCCGACGCTCCTGCCCCCCAGGCGGTGCGAATCCAACCGGGAGCGACGGCGTTGACCCGCACGACGGGGGCCAGGGTCTTCGCCAGGCTGCGGGTGAAGGCCATCACGGCGGCCTTGGTCGCGCCGAACAGCTGCCCGCTATCGCCCTCCATGCCGGTTTCGGCCTGATCCCAGCCCAGGTTGACGATCAGGCCGCCGCCGGCCTCGGTCATGCGTCGGCCGACCTCGCGGGAGATCGTGAGGGTCGCGGTCACGTCCACGGCCAGCAGTTCCTCCAGCTTGCGCTCGAAGGGCCAGTGGGCCGCCTCACCGGTGAGAGTATCCGCACCGGCGTTGTTGACCCAGACATCGACCCTGCCCCAGTCTTTCCAGGCCGACGCGACAAGTTGCTGCGACTGGACAGAATCGCGCAGATCGGCCAGCAGCACCCGCGACTGCACCCCGCGCTGCCGGCATGCCGCCGCAACGGACTCCGCCGCGGCTGGAGAGCGTCGGCCGTGAATCAGCACGTCTGCTCCACCGGCGGCCAGCTCCAGAGCGATGGCCCGGCCGATGCCGCTGGTCGAGCCGGTGACGACCGCCCGCGCCCCGGCCAGTTCGCGTCCGAAGTCTGTTTCCGGCGGCAGCTGGGCCAACAGCTGCGCGACGGGCTGACCGAGCACGGGATGGACCTGCAATGGCGCGATCTCGGCCAGCGGCCCCAGCACGAAGCGCCGCTCGTGCATGCGGGGATGCGGAACGATCAGGGCGGCTTCGCGGAGGATGCGGTCGCCGTAGAGCAACAGGTCGAGGTCGAGGGTGCGCGGGCCGTCGGGCACCAGGCGTTCGCGCCCCAGGCTCTGTTCCACTTGCAGCAATAACTGCAACAGTTCCGCCGGTGCGAGGTCGGTTTGCAGCTGGGCGGCGGCGTTAAGGTACAAACCCTGACCAGTCGGTCCACCGATAGGCACCGTCTCGCGAAAACGGGAGACGCGCTCGATTCGCACGCGGCTATTTTTCCGGAGCAATTGCAGCGCGCGTAGCAGGTACGCATGGCGGTCGCCCAGATTGCTGCCCAGCGCGATGAAGGCAGTAACTGACATGCCCGTGCGTCCCTCGATTCAAACTGATAGCTGATAGCTATCAGCTATCAGTTCAAATTGCTCCCTTCGCTTACGCCCCTGGCGCGCCGCCCTGGCACTGCTCGGCGTACAGTTGCGGCAAGAACGATGCCAGGTGTG
>JAEUIF010000251.1 GCA_016795185.1 Planctomycetia bacterium
GGCAACCTTTCTCCAGGCGAGCGGCGGGCGTCAGCCCACGGTTGGGGTGAGAAAACAGCGGGCTGACGTCCGCCGCTCGCCCAAGCGCTCAGGGGTTGAACCGCGCCAGGATCGTGCTGCCGCCGAACACGGGGTCGCCGATCTTGACCTGCACGTCCAGCGGCGTGTCGGCCGGCAGGTAGACTTCCGTGCGCGAGCCGAACTTGATCATGCCGTAGCGGTCGCCGACCTTCACTTCCTGGCCCGGTTTTAGCCAGCAGACGATGCGCCGCGCGATCTTGCCGGAAATCTGCTTCACGCGCAGCCGGCATTTGGTCTCGCCGTCCTCGAGGTCGAGCCAGAGCTGCTCGTTGGCCACGCCGCACTGCGGATGGCGGGCGTCGAGGAAGTCGCCGGGGAAGTATTGCAGCGCCGTCACCTTGCCGGTGCGCGGCAGGCGGTTGACGTGGACGTCGAAGACCGAGAGGAAGATGCTGATGCGCCAGGCCCGGCCGCCGGGGAAGTCCGGATCGGCGACTTCGTCGATATGCGTGACGTGGCCGTCGGCCGGGCTGACCAGCGCCAGCGGGTCGGCAGGCGGCACGCGCTCGGGATCGCGGAAGAAGGAGATGATCTGCGCCCAGAGGATCAGCACCGCGCCCAGGGGCAGCGCGAACCACCACGACACCGCGAAGGCCAGGAAGCCCAGCAGCGCCGACGGCACGGCCAGCAAAAAGCTGAAGCAGATCACTTCCGCCAGGCCCATGCGTGCCAGCCCCAGCTGTTCGCGGCTACGGAAGGCATCGTCCTCGGGCTTGAACCAGTAGCCGCAGACGTTGCGGTAGAACTTGAGGTCGCGCGAGTCGATGACCTCGTGCGGGCAATTTGGGCAGTCGCCCTGACGGAGCGCGGCCATGCGGCGGACGTAGCCGGGCCGCACCGTGCGCAGCACCGCGCGGCGCACGCGGCCCCAGGCCAGTTCGATGGCCATGCAGGTCCCGCCGCCCGGCTGGGCGGAGGTGATGGGAACGGGTTTCAACGCGGGATTAGGTGGTGAAGTCGCCGTGGCCATACGGAAGAGGATAGCGTTCCCCCACCGTCCTGGCTACTTCTGCTCCGGAGGCTTGCTCGGCGGTTCGTTCAGGTTGGGCCGCGGCATGGTACCCTGGTTGGAGGCGCTCAGGGAGCGTTTGCGCAGGCGGTCGATCATCGCCTGCTTGGCCGGCAACGCCATCCCGGCCGAAACAGGCACGGCGCTGCCGCCCGGTTGCGCGGCGGGGGCCGCCGGCGCGGGGGCTGGAGCGGCGGGGGCAGCGGGCCGCGCGGGCGCTGCCGGTGCGGCGGCCGGAGCGACGGTTCGAGCCGGCAGCTGCAAGGGCTTAGCGCCTGGCGGCGGCGCGGGCATGGGTGCTGCCGCCGCCGGCGCGGGGACCGGGGCAGGAGCAGGTTCCGGCGCGGGTGCGGGTGCCGGAGCGGGCTCGGGCGCGACCTGCGTGTAAGTGCCGGCGAGCGGTTCGCCTACCAGGGCGTGCAGCGACGGCCCGCTAAACCAACTCTGCACCACGTCTTCCTTGAGCATCTTGTTGTAGAAGATGCAGTTGATCTGGTCGTAGGGCACGAAGAAGATCAGGCCGGCGTCCGTCGAGCCCATCATGCGTCCGCGGCAGACCATGAACTGCTCTTCCAGCCGCAGGACGGTTTGCAAGTTGATCTCGAAGCCGTTGGCGGTCATCAGCGTCAGCTGAGTGTGGAATTCAGCAGGAATCGTCCGAACCACCGAAATCCATCCGGAAGGGTGCATGAGGCTGGTTCTCACCTGCGGGAAATCAAACAGGATCCTACTGTATTTTACCCAGTCCAGCCGGTTTGGGTAGGCCTGCTGCGCTACCGCACGATTGCGCGACTCGACTGTGATTGACTCTGGTGGTCGCCATTTGCTAGAAACCGGCGTCCAGACGAACTCGCTTCCGCGCTCCGGCCAGGGGAAGATCATGAAAACGATCAGTTCGGCCGGATCAGCCGGGCTGGGGCAAACAGGAGCGCCGTTCGTTGAAACGGTGCCGCCCCGCAGCGTGGGCTTCTATTGTCTCAAGAATGGATTGTCGGCCCACTTGATCTCCACCCTGGCCGAAAAAAGACTACACCGCCGACAGGTGGTGCTCAGTAACTGTTGGCTGCCCCCGGAACAAGAGTCTGTCGTCTTCGGCGAGGTTCGCCAATCAGCGTTTGACGCCGATTTCCGCGTTGCGTAATTCGGTGACATTATGCTGCCGTTGCCCCTAGTTTTCTCAGGATTTCCGGGCTTGCGTGCGCGCCGTTGTCACCTCTTTTCCGGCCCTACCTCTCGTTCTTGCCAAGTTAAACCCGTACC
>JAEUIF010000804.1 GCA_016795185.1 Planctomycetia bacterium
GCTGAAGCCGGGCAGCAGCTCGCGCACCGCCCGCTCCACTCCTCCCTGTAAGTCTTTTCGGCCCGCATGCGCCGACAGCAGGTCGTCGCCGCACAGCACGCCGCCGGGCACGACCAGCGGCAGCAAGGCCGCCAGGGTGCGGTGGACGCTGACATAGTCGTGACTGGCGTCCACGTGACAGAACTTGACCGGCGCGGCGAAGGCCGCCAGGAACTGGTGACAGTCTTGACGCACGGGCCGGACGTTGCCGGGGGCCAACTGACGCACGTTCTCCAGGAAGGTGCCGAAGACGTCGCGCTGACGCGCCGCCAGCACCGAGACGTGCCGCGGGTCCTCGTCCACGTTGCCCTGCCAGGTGTCGACCGCCAGGAGCGGCTCGGGGGCGCAGGCGTGGGCCAGGACGATGGTGCTGCGCCCTTCCCAGCAGCCGATTTCCAGTACGGCGCCCACTAAGGGTCGGACCGGTTCGTAAGCCCGGGCCAGCACCATCAGTTGCTCGCGGGCGTACCAGTTCTCGTGGAAGACGGGAGTTTGGGGCGTCATGCGGACCTGCGGCTGAAAGGTGTGAAGAAGTCCCTGGCCCTTGATCTACCGCGTCAGCCGCAATCCGACCAGTGGCTCCAAACGCTTGTCCAATCAATCGGCCTGTGCCGCTGGAGTTGCGGCTTCATCCTGGTCACGTCGATCGGCTGCCGAGTGTTCCGCGATGCAACTACAGTGAACACCGCCGGCAACCAGGTTTGGCGGTCTGCTGCCGAAGTACCCGAACCGCTGGCAGACGCGGAGTGTCCTTCAGACCTGGGAACCCACGAATCGAGGCAAACGACAATTTGGTAGGCAGCGGTAACCTGACGATGAACCACGAAACGGGACTGGTGGAATCGGTGCTGGAGTCGCCGGACGATGACGCCCCGCGGCTGGTCTATGCCGACTGGCTCGAAGAGCGAGGCGATCCGCGTGCCGAGTTCATACGAGTTCAATGCGCCGCAGCCCGCCTGCCGGCGGACGACTTGCGCCTGCCGGGACTCCAAGCGCGCGCGAAGCAGCTGTTGGCGCACGCGCGAGACTGGAGCGCCCCGCTCGGCCTGGAACCGGAGGCGTGCGAATTCCGGCGCGGGTTTGTCGAGGCCGTGGAGGTGGCGACGGACCGATTCCTGGAGCGGCCCGACGCTCTGTTCCACAGCGCGCCGATCCGGCAGATTCACTTCCTGCACGCCACCCGGCACTTGCGCGAGCTGGCCGACTGCCCCTGGCTCGCAAAGCTCGCTACGCTGGACCTGAGCGCTAACGCACTGCGCGACGCTGGTGCTGCGATTCTGGCAGCTTCGCCACACCTGACCCGGTTGGCCGCCCTCGACTTGGGCGGCTGCGAGATTCACCAGGCAGGCGCGGAGAGCCTGGCCGGTGCAACCGACCTGCACAAACTCGTGGAGCTGCGCATGGCGGGCTGCGGGATCGGCCCGTCCGGGCTACAGGCCATCCTGGCGTCACCCGCGTTGGCGCGGGTGGAAGCGTTGGACGTGCGCGGCAATCACCAATGCTGGGTCAATCCCAACCGCGGCGAGCCCTGGGTCACACTGACCGAAACCAACATCCAGAACGACGGTGTGCGGTTGCTCGCGGAAAGTAACACGTCATCGCGGCTGGCGTTCGTCGACTTGAGCCTGAACTCGATCGAAGCGAGTGGCTGGGAAGCGATCTTACATTCGCCCCACTTGGCCGGCATGACGTGCCTGAACGCCTTCGAGAGCGATCACGTTTACGCGGACGAAGGCCCGTCGGAGCCAGCCCTGGGGTCAGAGCGCCGCACCATCAATGAGGAAATCTCGGACGTCTTGTGCGTGAGCATTCCCGGCGGTAGTCGCCGGTCGATTCGCAGGACCACGGGCGACCCACGCTGGACCGCGCCGCCTTGCACGATTGACCCGGGCTGGGTCGAGCGCTTGCGACGCCGATTTGGGCACCGGATAACGTTTCGGCCGCCGGCGGTGCGCTTCGGCGCTCATTTCGGCGGTACGCGCGACGACTGGTTTGGGGGCCGGGCGGTGCTGGAGCGTGTTGACGACTTGATACGGTGATCCGGAGTCGATCGTAGATCCGGCCTTCGACAATCGCGAAATGCCGCCCCGTCTGCGCCGCCTGCTTCATCTGAGTCCTTGCCGAAGGAACTGATCGACGCCTGGAAAGCAGCAGGGGCCAAGTTCGGCTGGATGCGGCTGGTTAGGCCCAACATGACCGTCATCATCGACGAGCCGGAAGGCCAGACCGGCGACCTGCCCACGCTCTGGTTCACTACCTGGAAGGAGGGTGTGTTGGCAAAGCTGCCCGCACCGACCGTGCCGTTCGCCCTCCGCCTCAACGAAACGCCTTTGGACGACAACGGGCTGAGAGAGGTGGCTAGGTTCAGCACGCTCCAGACGTTGTACCTGTACAGGACGCGCTTGACCGATGGCGGCTTGAAAGAGCTGGTCGCGTTGAAAAACCTGCAAGAGCTCGACTTGGGTCAGAATGCCGTAACGGATGCAGGATTGACCCACCTGGCGGAGTTGAAGGCTTTGCGATCGTTGTCCTTGCGGGGAACTCAAGTAACAGAAACGGGAGTGAACGGGCTGCGGCAGGCGCTGCCGGAATGCAAGATCTAGAGTCAGTTCCGATTGGGCCACTGACGAGCCCGTTCGGGGGCTGCCTCGGCGTGTCCGTTCGACGCGCGCGACGGCAAGAGCCAGATTGTTGTCGACGTTTCGGACCGGAGCGCGGAGCCTCCCTTAGACTACGGACGTACCGCCAGCCTCTGCCTCCCAAGGCGGACTGCACTTTCTGACCGGTATTTCCAACTCGCGGCCGTGTCAGTCTTCCCGGTTTGGCCCTGTGGGGCTGGCAGAGCGGAATGGAATTACGCAGCAGATCAAGCGACCGCGCGGTAGAGTCGCGTCACGGCTTACACACGGTGACCAGGGAAAGAACGAAGAGTCAGTCGGAGGCTGGCAAAGATGCTGACCCGCGAAGCGGCCCTCAAGACCGTTGTTGACGGCATCTCGTGGCTTGATTCCCAGGCGAAGCTGCGGGGAACGATTCATCTCTTCGATGCACACACGGTGATGCAGGAAGTGTTCTGCCTGCTCCTCAACGAAATGCACGATCTGCAACTCAAGGTGCTGGACAACATCCAGCCGAACTTTCCCGCGATCGACCTGGGCGACGAGGTCCGGAAACGGGCATTCCAAATCACCGCTGAAACGACGAGCAAGAAGGCCCAGGAAACACTGAACGCTTACGCGCGACACAATCTCGCGCCGCGTTACGGCAGATTGCAAATCATCATGATCGGCGATCGGCAAGGGACGTATGACAAGCTAAACGTCCCTCCGGCGATATCCTTCGCGTGGGAAGACGACATCATCGACACGAAGCGGCTGATCCGCCAAATCACTGGCCTGGGCACGGAGAAACTCATGCGGGTGGCGGAGGTGATCCGGAAAGAAATCGGATTACCTGGCAGCCATCTGGCTGCGCCATCGAAGCCCATGCAATCCACTAAGATCGCAAGATGCGGGTATAATCTGCCAATTCTGAAACGAACAGATGGGAAAGGGACCGACCCTGAAGCTCTCAAGCAGTTCTTTGCGTTTGTCCATGAGGGTTTCGCGCGGTGCTTCGGACACGTGTGCGTGACGCTCGGAATCGAAGACTTTGTCTACATGCTAACACTCGAACCCAGCGCGGAGGACGACAAACTTGAATGGATTCCTTATGACTTCGAGCTTCACTGCCACATCACGGAGTTTGTCCGGACCGTCGAGGCAAGAATGGAGTATTTTCTATCGAAGGGCACGACGCCATTCCCGAAGCTGGAGACGCTGCCCGGCAATCAAAGCTTGCATACACCTCATCGCTTCGGCCGCGACCTCACGTACCGAATCTTCCGGTCCCCCCCGTCCGAGATTGTGATTGAACAAGTCGACAACGTGCCTTCGCCTCCGAGTAAGATTACAACCACGAGCCAGTTGCTCTGTCTCCTTGCGGCAGGGTTTAAGCACAAGGTTCTGCTCTGGGATGAGATTGAGACCTACCCTGATGCGGAGAAAGTGATGGCAATGTTGGACAAGATCGGACGGACCAGATTCTCCTGGGACAGCATCAACCTGAACCCAAATAATCCGGAGGCGTGGGAGTTCATCGGATAGTAGCGAATCGACTTCCGTAGCAACGACTCTCAACTCGGCCGAGGAGCGACACCGCCCAGCTGACGGGGAACGCTCGGGTTCATTGCCACACCCCGCGCACGTCGCCATTGCGGCAATCTGCTTCGGTCCCATTGCCGGAAACGGTGCAAGCCGATCTGTCGAACCTGCTTCGGTCCGCCACACCGGAGCAGTTTGAGCGAAATGTATACGGCAGAGTTGCCAGGCGCAGACTACCCGTAATTATGCGCCGAACAGCACCAGCAGACAGCGCAGGGTGCCCTTGCTTGCCGGCGTGGGCGTGTCCGCAAGTTGAATCAAGACGGTATCGCGTTCACCCAGGTAGACTCTGTACGTCTGCTTCACCTCGATCCGGACACCGAACCCGCCGCGATCGACGACAATCGGCTTGGCCGACAGCGACTCCCGCCCGAGCGGAACTGGCTTGCGTAACGACCCGCACGTCTTTGCGTCCACGCTACAGGAATGTCACCTGCAGGACCGCCAACTTGAAGGTCCGTTACCGGCGGCGATTGGGCAATGGCCCAACTCGCGCGTCACCGTGGTCAGGCAACTTTCGTCTGCCGGTTGCATCCGCTAACGTTACACCATACGGCCAGCTCACTTGACGATTTTCCAGTAGTTTTTTACTGCAGCACGTGGCTGCCGTCCGTTCGACGACGATACTCGACTTGACCGGTTGCCAGTGTGCTTCCTCACGCCACTGCCAAGTAGTTTCCCTTCGTCGCCCGCGTCCGCGAACGTAGTCCTGCCCGGCATTTATCGGACCATCGACTGTCGGTGTTGTGTTCAGCCGCTGCCAGCGCCTCGGGAGTCACTGGGGTTCATCCTAGCGTGAGTTTGCTCGGAACAGGCTGACTGGACAGCGCTCGTGGCATCTTGGACATGGTTGCGAGCGAAACGGGTGCCCGCCCTGCCCCAATGTCGCGTTGCCGGCCGGCAACGTAAGCCGCTCGGCTGGAGTTCTTTTCGGCACGGGCTCTGCCGAAACGGCCCTGTGCACTGCACTTAGGTCAACTCGGACGAAGCTCCGGGCGGCGCGCAGCACCCGCGCTAGCACGTCCTCCGAACTAAATAACGCGATGCGCAAGCAAGGCTCTGTGAACATGTCGTCCGGGTGTCAGATCCGGTCACTCTTCAGGGAATTGCACCGGCGGCACAGCAACTGCACGTTGCCCACGGTATTCGCGCCGCCTTTGGCATGCGGAATGAGGTGGTCAAATTCGAGGTAATCGCAGGCCGAGCAGCGGACACACCGACCGCCGTCTCGGTCCCAGACCTTGCGGCGGACCTCATCGGGAATGTGCCGCGACTTGCTGGAAGAGTAGTTCTCACTTTGCAGATACTTGTGCTTGCGCACCAGCCCGATCAGAATCGCTTCCAGCTCACGCGGGTGCTCGACGTAGTAGGTGCCCGTGCCTTTGCTGATGTCCGTCTGGATTTGCAAGGCGTTGGAGAAGATGCGGATGTCCACGATCTTCGCGGGCGTGAACGAGACGTTTTTCGTGGCCGAGTTGAACATGAGGCGGTTACTCGAAACCAGCAACTCCCCGCCGGCTTCCTTTTGAGCCGCCGCGGTCTCCCACTGGAACCGACAAGGCCCAACCCAGTGGCAGATTTCGCCGCCTTCCAGCAACTTGCTGGTTTGGACTGATGGCAACTTGCCGTGCCGAATCTCGGCCATCCGTTTGGCCGCCTGTAACTCCGCTTGATAACCGTGCGTGTCCAGGGCGTGTAGTCCGAACTGTTTTTCGAGCCACGCCAGCGCGTTCTCCTCTTCGGCGGTCACTTCACCATCTTGCATGATGTTGCAGAACCACTTGCGGTATAAGTTGAGGGCGTCGTCGCGGATAATGGAATTGGCGTGATCCGCGGAGAGTCCCAAGGCCGCTTGATAGCGCTGGAGCTCGGCAAACTCCTCCGGTGTGATCCGGCCGTCGCTGGCCACCTGCCGAAACAGGGCTTGGTACGCGTCATGGCACAGATCGCTCGTCGCCGTCGCCGCACGGGTGCTGCTCAGCTGCAGCGTTCGTCTCAATTGCTGAAGGTCCGAAGCTTCGGTCGCGGAAATCTCGCCGTCGGCAAGAGCTGCACCAACTGCCCTCCGGTAGCGCTCCTCCTTGGCTTTCTGCTCGATCGCGCCGGTCCGTTCGGCTGAAAGTTGAAGGGAATGAGCGAGCGCGGCGGCTTGCTGCCGCTCCCGATCCGTGACTTGGCCGTCCGCAACGATGTTCTGCCAGAGCGTGCCGTAGACGTCCTCGGCCACCCGCTGCGCCAGTTCGGGCGAAACCTGGGAACGGTTGGCGAAGCCGCTGAAATCAAACTGCTTCATGCCATGCTTTTTCAGCTCGCGCAGCAGGCCGGACCGAAACCGCTGCTCGTCCGCGGCCTGCTTTTTCAGGTGCTCCGTCGTCAGGTGGTACACCAGATAGCCGATGCCGGCTGCGGCCGCACAGACAGTTCCCAGGAGAATGAGGGCGGGCACCATTGGGTCAACTCCTTCGTGAGGCCGCCTTGCCGGTCGTAAGCCTGGAAAAGTCCTGCGGCAGTCCGGATATTACCACCCGATTTGCGGTCCGTCACGCGCGGCCTCGCCGCGGATTTGAGGAACGCGACAGGATCTGCAAAGGTGCCTGGCGGCAGGGAGGGGCCGAGGTTGCTAACCGTTGACGTACTCGCGTCAGCTTCCAGGTCCAGTCCGCTGTCTGAAATGAATGTCATGCGCAACGCTCGCGCGACTTGGACACCAGTTCGGTGCGATTTCGCTGCCCGATGGGGTGTTCGGCGCCATTCCCTGGGCGCAAGCACCTTTCTGCTACTCACCTTGCAATGGCCAGTGCTTCCGGCGAACTTCAAGCGATCTCGAACGGTCCTGGCTAGACGTACGTTTCACCGTCTATCGACAACTGGAGAACCCAGATGGCAAGAGTACGGACGGCAAGTGAAGTTTGGAGCCGCTTTCGTGACGAGCAGGACTACATCGAACGGTATACCCGGTTCTTGCGCGCCAAGTCCACGATCCACGACCAGCAGGTTGTGGAACTGAACCGCATATTGAAACGAGTGCATATCGAGCCACTTCCTTCCCGCAGCTACGACCGAACCGCTGAGCCTTTCTCCCAGGAGGAGATTGCGGCGTTGCTGGAGGCGGTCGGCAGGGTCGGGCCTGAAGTTTATCAAACCATTCTCGGCCATGAGCAATGTCTTGACGATGTGCCCGACTTCGGTCTGTCCGGCCCGGCGGCGGGTTACCTCGACCAGTTGGGAGAATGGATCGACTACGTTTTGGCTCGTTTGCCCTACGATCCCGAGGACCAAGACGAGGAAGCCATCCTCCGCGCCGCCGAGCAAGGGTACGAAATGACGGTCGATGAGGTCGCGGATGAGGACGACCGCATTCCGCCGGATGCCATCCGGGCGCTGATTCTGCTCGCCATCCAGCACGCGAAACACATCCAGGTACGGCGGCAGGTCGATGCGATGGTCTACGCCCAGGAGCAGTTCGCGGATCTCGAGCTCCTCGCTCGTGTCGCGCGGCCCGACGCCGAAGTCAACGTGTTCCGTCAGGGGTTCTTATTGCTGATGACGGCATTCGACGCCGCCGTGTTCGATATAATCCGGATCGCATTCCGGAAGAAGTTCTTCCAGCTGATCGGCGCATTCGGCAGGCAGGAAAAGGTGCCGCTGGAAATGATGGGTGAGGCGGGGAGCTTCAAGGCTTGGCGCGACCAGATGATCGAGGACCAGCTGAAGAAACGGTACGTGAAGGACCTGCTCAACCTGCTTCAGGCGCTGGGGGTGGTCCTCGTGGACGAAAAGCAAGGAGACCGACACGTCCAGCTCATCGAGCTGGTGTTGCGGCGGAACGTGCATGTCCACAATCGCGGGGAGATCGACGAACGCTATTTGGAGCTTGACCCGCAGTCGAAAAAGCCGAAGTTCAACTTGTACAATCTCAAGTTGGGCGATATTGCCCGCATCGACAGTGTCTATCTGGAGACGGCTCACCGTTTATGCGAGAACTGCGTGGGCCGTTTGGCTGCCTGGGCGAACGCCGACTGAATGTTGGGATTCCGAACCCCAGACCATCGGCCTCGTCGACCGGCGCGGCATGCATCCAACAAAGCCTGCTGCCATCCCAGGAATTTGTCGCCGTGGGGTGCTGTTTTCGTCTGATCGCCTTGCGCCGTCAGCGGCGCAGTGAACACCGCGACCGACTTTTGAGTAGGTTGGGGCAAAGAAAATGCCCCGTGTCCGCAAGCCGGGTGTCGCCCATCACCAAGCGTTGGCAGACGTCGGGGCAGAGCAAAGATACCAGCACCGTCAGCCGATGCAAGGAAAAGCCAATTGTTTTCGGAGCCGTCGAGTTCGTCCGCTTCGACCCTGCACCGTCTAGCGATTATTCCAGGAGCGCAACGCATTGGTAAATTTCCTGGCCCAGCGGCGCTCTCTGATTCCGAGAATGCTCACCGACGATTTCCACACGAACCAGGTGAACCACTCGCACGCATCTCCTGGCTGTGGCCATCTATGGCGATCAGGTCCTCACCAGCGGTGATCGCGTTGCCGGTGTCTGATCCGACTTGAACGATTTACCAGTATTTAATTACTGGACGGCTCGAAAGTACCTCGGCGGAGTCAACTTGGTGTCATTTTCAACTTGGGTTCAAGCAGACGGGTGCCTGAACCGCCGGAATGGTGCGTTGCCGGGCGGCAACGCAACCCAGTCCGCAAAAGTGCCTTCAGTCGCATTTCAGGTCGAAAAGCCGTGAAACACTGGGTTTAGGTCAACTTGCCCGGCCAACTGGCCTTGGTCGAACGGCTGGTGCAGGGATGGCAATCACTGGTGAGCCGACGGCGGTGCTGAGGCTACCGTACGGCGCGAATCCGGTCATGGTTGGACGGAAATGGTGTCGCCTTCACCAATCGGGATTGTCCCACATCTCGCATAGTCCATCCGGCCCACAAATTGCCTTGGCGCAGTAAGCCGTTCGCAATCAGAG
This sequence comes from Planctomycetia bacterium, assembly GCA_016795185.1. Taxonomy (GTDB): domain Bacteria; phylum Planctomycetota; class Planctomycetia; order Gemmatales; family Gemmataceae; genus JAGVLI01. The sequence goes on from JAEUIF010000804.1 coordinate 9,206, forward strand.
CAACGGAATGCTGCGCTCCTGTACTGTTGACAAAATGAATGCCCCCGGTAGTGCTGCCGACGTGCTGGGCGTGCGCAACCGCACAACCACCGTCCAGCGCGAGCCGCCTCATGGCGGGCACCAGTCCGTTGCCCATGCCACTGTGTCCGAGGTCGACGGCAAGCGCCACTCCGAGGCGGCTCATCGCCGTCCTGGCGCGCTCGCTGAAGAGTTCGCCGCAGATCAGCACGGCGACCTTCGTTTGGCGCAGAACAACCACTCGCTCCGCACCCGGTAGATCTTCGTCCGCAACGAACCCGGCGTTTCGATTGGTCGTGCTCGTCTGACGCCAGGGGTGGCTGCGGGGCTGCTGAACGGTCAAGGGGCCGGTGGCGAACCCGTAGAAGGGCAACAAGCCATTCTGAACTGCGGCATCCTCGTTGCGAGTCCGCTTGGTCTGCGGCCGGTCCAGGTCAATGCCGCCGATGACAGCCACGCCCGTTCGGTCGACATGCCGGCCCACTTCTCGAATGAATCGCCGCATTTCCGGTGGGTCGTGGGCTGTCAAATAGCCACCCGGGAGCACGAGCAACTGAGCGCGGCGCCGCCCTGCGAGCGCCAATAATTGATCGAGCAGCGCCCAGCGGTCAGGGTTGCTTTCGGGGTCGCGGAAGCCGACGCTTGAGACGACAACATGAATGAAGCGCATCACGCCCTCCGTTCTCCGCCGACCTGATTGGAGTGACGATCGAATTCAGTTGTTGCAGCATGCCACTGCAATCGTCCGCAAGCATAACTGAGTTCTTGCCATTCAACTTGAACGGCCGGAAGCCTGCCACCGCTGCAGTCACCCGCCGACAACTTCTTGTATTGCCAGCCCAACTCGAATGCAGGCACAGCGTTCTACACAGCAATTCGTCCTCGATTTGCCATTCCGCGCAGGTGGAAGTCAGCGCCCTTGCAAGAACCTGGCCACTTCGTCCTGGGTGAAACCCGCTTGCACGGCGACTTGCACGAAGTCGCGCTGCCTGACCTGGATTGCCGCCGATTCGTCGTCAATCTGACCGTTATGTTGCACCACGCTTACCCAGAGGTTCTTGAGTAACAAAGGCCGTTGGTCGGCCTGGAAGTCCGCGAAAGCCTTCAATACGCCGGGGTTGTTCAGCACCCTGCTGCCCAATGTCACCACCAAGGAATTCGGAGCGTGCCGTGCTGGGTCCAGAACGCGGATGGCGTCGGCAGGAGCCAGCCTGGTACAAGCGATCACATAGGCGAGCGCGGAGCTCCGAGAAACGCCTGCGTGGCAGGCGACGGCCAGGTGCCGCTTGTCGGCGGACCAGTCAATCGCCCGTTGCACGTCAGCGAGCGAGGGTGAGCGGAAGGCGGATGAAGCGGTGGCAACGTCGTCGAATTGCAGGTGCAGGTGGTTTCCAGCCCGCTCGCGCAAGAAGGGCAAACAGGCGACGTCGCTGTCGGTGATGTGGACGGTGTCGCGGGCGTCGGCATGCTGAAGCAGGAACTCGTGCAAGCCCTGGTGGCTGAAGATGCGGATTTCCTCGGCGGCGAAAGGCAGCATGTTCATCGGCGTTATCTGAAGATGATTGATGAATGCGGTGGCGCAGAACCAGTCGCGTGAATGTTCGTCGGACCATCGCCGTCAACGCGCTATCGACTTGAGATTCCGGAGGCAAGACCGCAATCCGATTCGCCTTGCCAGTCTTGTTGCTCAACTTGACCACGCCCTCCACCATCGGTCACGCAGTGGTACCGTGCGTCTCGACGCAGGCCACCCAGTCGGTCATTTCCAACTCGTCCAGGTCACGAGCCAGTCGAAGTAGGTGACGAAGCCGAGCACGAACACCCAGTCTGGCACCGGTGACTGCTTGGCCATCCGGCTGAGGCCGAGCACGAAAAGCCCCAGGAAGCCCGCCACCATGACGAAGTTCTTGAGCCGGCCTGTCGCCGCAGGCGCAGGGTCGTCGGTGCTGCAAGGTTCGTCAGGCTCGCTCTTGGCCGTCACGCACCGCGTCCCTCCACGAACGTCACCGTACCCACCAGGCCATTTGCCCGCTCCGCTGCGGCTGCCGTCCAGTCGCTTGCTGCGGCTAACGGGCATTCAAAGGGTCGACGCGGGCCGCTAGGGGCTTGCCGTCGATTGCCGACTTGTGCCGCCGCGACGACCGCCCCGCCGTCCGGGGTGAAACGGACAATTTCGGTCGCGTCGTTCCACGCGGGCGATCGCGTTGCGCCAGCCCGCTCCAACTTACGGCCCGCGGCAGTATTTCACTACTGGACCTGTCGGCGCCACCGTGTCCAACAATCTACCGTTGCATCAGGTCATTCCACCGAGACGCCGCGGCTGGTCTGTTGCATCAGCAATCGCCGGTGCTGCACGAAGTGACCGATGCCAAGGCGACCTCTTGTCAGTAGTTTTTTACTGCTACTAACGCACCGCGCTCCGGTCGACGGCGGCGCACCACATTGCGGCGAACCGGTGGGCACACCACGAGTTCACCGACGAGAACCACTGCCGTCGTCGGAGCGCTGTCGTGACCGGCGTCATGGCCAACCGGATAGGGAGCCAGTGGACCATCGACTTGAATACCTGCAGCTGGTGCAGAAAATTAGTTTGGGGTGCCGGTCTCACACGTCGAACGGCCCGAAAAGCCGACTGGAGCGGCAGTCAGCCCGCGCCCTCGACAGCGGACGACCTGCGCCAAGCCGACGCCAAGCCGAATTCAAGGCAGGTGTTCGCTGCAAGGCCCGGCGGCGACCGCACCACAGTCGGTATGACGAGTGACCGACAACTCTCGGCGTACACGCTTTCCGGAGGCCCCGGATTCGTCAGTAACATTTGAATCGGAGGTTGGGGCGACTCGGAGTGAAATGACGGAGGTAGAAATGCTTCATTTGCAAGTTGTTTTCGGCCGAAAGCGAAGTCCGGACAGCGCGAATCCAGCGTTGCCACCCGGCAACACAAGCCAATCGACCGGAATGGCTATTGACCTACATCGGGCCAAAACGGGCGTGCTGTGCTGGATTTAATCCAATTACCCTGTCGCCTACATTCGTAGCAGGACAGCTGCGGTCGCGTCTGCGAGTCGGCCTGCTTTGTCCGGCAGTAGTTTTCTACTGGCCCCTGCCGGGCTACGCCCGCCCGCGAACACCTGGACGGAGGTCAAACCGGACCGCAAGCTGCCGGAAGCGACCCAGGGCGCCCGTTGGCTGACCGGGGACGGGTTTAGCGGCAACGCTTACCGCCCCAGACCGCCGAAGGCCCCAAGCCGGCCGTGACCGGCAACGTCCCAACCGGCGGCTGACACCCGCTGGGTTCCAGGCGAAACCCTGCCGGCCGCAGGGGCAGCCGGCAGGGGCGCTTCCCGTCATAACGTGCCGGGCACCGCCCGCGCGCTCAGAAGTTCGTCCACACCACTTCCTGCTTGCGCTCCTTTTTCCGCAGCCCGCTGGCGTGGTTGGGCACGTCGAACGTGTGCTGGTGCCACTCTTTATTATTCTTGAGCCGCTGCTCGTAAAGGTCGTTCGGGTAACTCGACAGGAGGATCTTGGCTTTGCAGGCCTGCACCACGTCGAGCAGCTCCTCGTGCTGCTGCAGGGTCATCTCGTGCTCGTAGACCTCGGGCGACACCCGGCTTTCCGGCGGGTAGGGCGGGTCCAGGTAAGCCACCACGTCGGAGTCGTCGTACTTGGTGAGCACCGCGGTGGCCTCCTGGTTGAGGACGACCACCCCCCTGAAGCGTTCGTGCACCAGCGGCAGGCCGTCGACCGCGCTACACCAGGCCGACGCCTGCTCGTTCATGCGACGGCGCAGGCGGCGCTGGGTGATCGGGGCGAAGCTGTCCATGCGGCCCGCCAGCGACTGCCGGCAACACACGAAGAAGTCGACCGCCCGCTTCACGCTGTCGTCGCAAGGTTTGTCCAGGCTCCCGCGGCTTTCCTCCCACGCGACCTCGGAGAATAGGATGTTCTTGACGATGCGGTGGAAGGCCGGGAACCGCTCCTGGTCGGCCAGCACGGAATGGAAGTTACTCAGGTGCCGGTTGAGGTCGTTGACGATCTCGCTGGTGTTGTCGGGGTCCTTGGCCAGCAACACCGACAGGCCCCCCGCGTAGGGCTCCAGGTAGGTGCGGTGCGGCGGCATCAGTTCCACGATCTTGGTCGCCAGGTAGGACTTGCCCCCGTGCCATTTCAGCGGCGATGCGATACGGCGGTACGGCGGTTTGCCGTCCTTGTTCGGGCAGTGCGGGTGGGCGACGTTGGCGTCAGCTGGCGGGTCGGACCGCGCGCCGCGCTCGTCGAGCGTGTCCGTCACGGGGTCGTGGGTCGTTGCGTGCATGGGTTTCACCTCATCGTTCAGTGGGAGTGCGTCGGTCTTCGGTTGGTCACCGGCCCGGCGGCAGGTTGCTCGCGTTACCTCGATGTGTCGGCGAACCGGGACGCAGCTCGGTGCCGTGCGTTGCCCGGACGTTTTGCCCCCTTTCCCATTCCTGTGTCGAGCCGGCCAGTGGCGGTGCAATGCAGATTATGCACTGCATCCTATCGCTCTCGTAGGGAAATGCAAGACATCTTTTGCATTGCGGGAAATTTGCGCCATAATGGACCGTGGCGCTTCGCCCACTGGGAGAACCTGCACATGGCCACCAACCGACGTCAGGCGCGGCACCCCCGGCTCGGCCAGGTGACTTTCCGCCTGCCTGCCGCACTGCACGCGGAATTGCTGGAAGTCGCCCAGCGCGGCGACGACGATGTGAGCGAAATCCTGCGGTGCCTGATTGGGCGCTACCTGGAACGGTACCACGCCGAGTTCGGTGCAGCAGACCGGACCGTCAAGGATCAGGCGGTCGAGGAGGCCGAGCACCAATCCCACCGGGAGCGCCTCGCACGGGCGCAAGCGAGGGCGGTGACTGCCGGTAAGGAGGTTCCGAACCGGGTCAGTCGGCTTACGCAGATGCTGCTCACCTGCCTCGGTGAACCCACGCCGCTCACGGAAGCTGACCTGATCGCAGTCGTGGCCCGCGCGGAAGAAAGCCTGTGCTTGGAAAGGGACATCGGGGAGCTCTTGCGGCAGCTGATCCAATCCGGACAGGTGGAACGAGCACTGGACAAGGCTGGGGAGATGCGATTTCGACTGACCAAGCAAACGGACCTTTGACAGGCGGCTTTCGTGGTCGCCTGCGGCCCCAACCCCTTCCGCCCGTACCCAGCCCCGGCGTCCTGGCCCGCCCGCGTGCTGGACCTGGCCCGGCAGCTCTACGAAGGCACCGCCGTGCGGCTCATCCTGCACGATGCCTTGCTCGACGCCGGCCACGCCGAGCTGGCCGAGCACTTCCGGCAGGAGGCCGTCCATCCGAAAGGCTGCTGGGTACTCGACGTGGTGCTGGGCCGGGAGTGAAGTACGATGCCGGCTGAGCCGCCGCGAAATGATGGACCTGAGCAGGGCGATCTCCGGCCCTGGGAATTTCCGGGCACTGCCCGCCGCGACTGCGAACCACATCAGGCAGAACAGCTGGACAGGCTCGCGGACTACGCAACCGGCCTTGGGCTGCTGTCCGTGGTCTGCTGTGTGCCGGCGATGCTCGCCTTGCCGCTGGCGTTCACGGTCCTCTGTCTGGGTCAGCGCGACTTGAATCGCATGGCGGCGGGAGCAATGGATCACGATGGCCGGCACCGGACGCGCGAGGTGATGGACCGGACCTGGCAAACGGTATTCTGCACGGGTGCGGCGGCATTTGGTTGGATCGCGGCGTTCCTGCTGTATGCTGCTTTCAATCCATGACGTCAGCGGCCGGGATGCAACTTGCACCGCGGCACTGCCGGTCGTAGGTGAATTTGTATGGGCTGCTGGTGCGTCAGTCTGCTACTCGACAAGGAGTACCCGATGTGCTTGTCAACGCCCTGGCCAGTCTGAATCGCGGTAAAATCCAGGAACTTTCGGCGCGATGGACTGAATCACTCGAAAAAGAGTTCGAGCCGCTTGAAGACGACCTGGAAGTCAACCCGGAAAGGGCGCTGACGGAGTTGGTGCGACTTGCTCAGTTAGCGAAAGCGCAAGGCAAGCAACTTTACTGGAAAGCTGCCGGCTGCTGAGAATTCGTTTGTCACCAGCTAGTCCGAAGACTCCACTCATCTCTGCGAAATTCGTTTCAACCTCGAGACGCGCCACAATGCCTGCTGCGTCGCGTTCGCGATCTGCCGGAAGACCACCAGCATCACCTAAATCGGGCTGAGCAGGGCTACGCCCCCGCAGATCAGGCTCGCCAGCACCCCTAGCACTCCGACCATCATCGTGAAAACGGCCATCCCAGAATGCCTGACCGAGAGCGCGGAGAAAAGCAGGTTGGCGATGCTGCCAAGCAGGAGCGCCAGATAGGAGACCACTGCGACAGTGGTGCAGACGGTGGCGTTCAGTCCGAACGGCTTCAGTTGCCCGGCCAGCCGCTCTTGCGCCTTGATGTGTTCCTGGCGAGTTTCGACACGGCTCGGGTGGGTCGGCAGCACATCGACTTCCCCGCGCTCACGTCGCTCGTGGCCCCGCATCGCGTTGGCGCCCGAAATTGAAACGCAGGTTACGGGCATCAGGGGACAGGTGCAGAGCGACAGCAGGACGCACAGCGTCACGAACGATGCCCGTCGCGCATTGGCCTTCTTGTAAGCGGGCTGACCCTGCTGCGCCCGGCCGCCGTATTGTTGGTCAGAGGGTTCGTTCGCTTGGTTGTCGAAGGCGAAGGGATCCGCGGCTTGCGCTGGGCGGGACACTTGGAAGCCCCCACCGCACTTCCTGCACTTGATCGTTCGTCCTTCGGCCTGATCGGGAGCTTGGCCGGTGAAGCCGCACCGAGGGCAGGCGACGGGGATGGGCATGATCGAACTCCTGGGGGCAAGGGCAGATGGACCAGGTAGCCATGTGCGGGTAAGTCTACCGTGGCCTGCGGACGGTTGCTAGCAGCAGCAATCAACCGGCACCCCGACGGCTGCGGCCCGCTGGCAGAGGCCGGAGCGGCAAGTAAGCCGCACGCAACTGAGCAAGAATTGGAAACGCAGGTCGATCAGAATTGAAGGACAGGACGACCGACTGATCCCCAGAACGACTCCAACCTGGACCGCCGCCTCCGGAACGCCTGGGCAGACCGGTCGTCGGCTCAGCGCTTGCTCAACGCGAAGGCCCGGATATTGCCCGGTTTGGTCATCACGGGATGTTGCTTACCGCCGCTCAGTTCCTCAACCCGTC